>JAHHUJ010000192.1 GCA_020024075.1 Psychrobacter sp. | reverse complement strand
CAGCATATATTATCAATATTGGCCAATCTAAACCGTCATATAGTGTTAGCAGTTCGCGCAAGATTACCGGTGATATTAGAAGAGCGCGGTGAGACTACCTTTAGCTTGCAAATGGTACGTCTTAACCAAGCTTTAACTGGTCGTCAAGGAGAGAAGCTGGCACGTTATATTCGCCACCATTATCCAGTCGCTCTTATTGATGAATCACAAGATATCAATGGCGAGCAAGCCATCATGATTGAAAGTATTTATCTGCCAAAGAATAAGCGTAAGCAGTCAGCTAATGAGGATAAGCAGTCAACTACTGCCAAGTCCAATCAAGAGTTCTTGTTATTAGTGGGTGATCCAAAACAGGCGATTTATGGCTTCCGTGGCGGCGACGTTGCTAACTACAACTATATGAAGTCGCAGTTTGATGATAAGCACATATGGACGCTTGATATTAACCGTCGCTCAAATAAAGGGGTTATTGACTCGTTAAACTGTTGGTTTGGTATGCCGACACCAGCTTCAACTGAAAATAGGTTTGCCGAATTAGGCAGCCACATATATTATCAGCACATTACTGCCGCTGAGCCAAAAAAGCAGCTGTCATGGTTTAATGATATTGATGTCAATCAAGACGAGACGCAAAGCTGTTCTCAAGAGACTGAAGTTGATTTAGTTACTGATGTGCTCTCTACCAAGCCGGTGAGCGTATTGCATTTACCTTATGATAAGCATAAGGAGCTTGATTATGATGAGCATGAAGTCACTGCCCGTCATATTGCCACTTTATTAAACAGCGGTCAGACCTTAAAGGGTAAGCCTATTCAGCCCAGTGACATTGGGGTGCTGGCTCGTGCCAAAAAGGACTTAAAGCGGGTAGAGGATGAACTGGTTAAGTTGAATATACCCACTTTGACCACCAGTGACGTTAGCATCTTTGAGACTATCATGGCCGAAGACGTAGCGGCTCTACTAAGTACCATGCTTTATCCTTATCGTCACGATATGATAAATCGGGTGCTGACCAGTCATCTATATGGCCTGAGTATCAAAGAAGTCAAAGCGATGATGACAGACCATGAGTCAGGCATTGCCCAAAGCGATGAGACGCCAACTAAAGCCGCTGTTACTGTTACTATTAATGTTAATGCTAATGCTAATGACGATATTAATAGCGCTACTAGCAGTACTGAGCAGCATAAAAAAAGCTATCAAGACTTTATTAGCTATCTTAAAGAAGGCGCTCAGCGTTGGCAGAATTTTGGCATCTTATCGGCGATGCATTATTTGCTGGATAAAAGCCCAGTACAGCCACAAGGCGTCTGGCAGGCATTGGCAGCACATCCTGAAGGTGATCGACATATCATGGATTTGCGTCATGTGATGGATATCTTAGCGCAGTACGGTATCGGCATGGGTGAGCATGAGCTGCTGGCGTGGTTTAGGCAGAACATAGATGCTGCGCCTAATAGTGACTGGGCTAAGCAGTATCCACTGCCTACAGAGTCTGGGGTTCAGCTGATGACCATTCATAAGTCAAAGGGGCTTGAGTTCCCCATTGTCTATGTGTTGGGCATGGGTAGTGCTAGCCGCAAGTCAGGTAATAAAGAAGACTATGGCTTGTATTTGTATAACGCTCAGCAAGCAGCCAATGCCATGGTGCGCCAATCTATTGGTAATCAGCGCCGCTTCTCTCCGGTAAAAGACTCAGCCACTACACCGGGCTACTACACGGACATGGAGACCCAAGAAGATTTTGAGGAGTTTCGCCGCCTTGGCTATGTGGCTTTTACCCGTGCCAGTGAGCTACTTTATGTGGTACTACGAGACCCTAAAGACAGAACAGGGTTTGAGCTAAAGCCGGTGTTTTATTGGTTTGATTCACCAGAGCCGAAGTTTGAGCTGCCTGATAGGCTCAAAGGATTGATAGGCATGGTAAGAGGCCAAAATGTTTATCAGTTTTATGAAGACAACTTTACCAAAACTAAAACTGATAACTTGGATAATAGAGCTCAGGCCGACATCACTAAACTCATAGCAAAGCCTATTGAGTACGACAACTTCTACGATGTAATGCGGGTTAACTACTTTTATGGCTGGGCCAAGACCAGTTTTACTGCTTTAGCTCGTCAGTTAGATGAGTCTACCCAGTCTTTGGCTGTGGTTGATGAGCGTATTGATGATGCCACCGACATTGATATTAGTGACACCGCTCCTGTTCAGTATTCCCCAAAAGAAGGTGGGGTACTGCCGGCTGAGGTATTATCAGTAAAAGCTACAGATGACATTCGCTTTAGCTTTGTAAAAGGGGCTAATGCTGGTACGTTTTTGCACGAGATATTTGAGAAGATAAATTTTACCGATGCTGAGCAGTGGCCCACAGTTATAGATAGAGCGGTCAATAGCTATCAATTGCCTTTGACTTATGCCAGTGTGGCGCATCAAAAGCGTAGCTTAAAGGAAAAAACTAAGGGTAAAGATAACAGTAATAACATTGATAATAGTGCTAATAACAACGATAGCAACAACGATAACAACAGCGACAATAATCATAACTACTATATCGATGAACAAGGGCTTCAGCATAAGGCTTTAATAGGGTGGATTGATGAAGTTTTGCATACCCCTTTGATGGCGTCAGGTCAGCCGCTAATTAATATTTCATCGAAACAGCGTATTGCAGAAATGAAATTTAATATGGGGATGGCAGAAACCTTCCGAGTAGAGCAGATTAATACGCTGTTTGAGCAGTATCTACCCAATGAGGTTGATAAACACTTGCGTTTAACTGCCCAAAGTAGCAGGCAACTGTACCGTTATCTACGTGGTGAGATTGACTTGGTGTATCAGCACGCTGGCAAGTTTTATGTAGTTGATTATAAGAGTAATTACTTAGGAAATAGCCTAAGCAGTTATGACGAGGTTACTCTCAAGCGAGCCATGAGTAAAGCTGGGTATTGGTTACAAGCAGCGATTTATCAAGTGGCACTGCACCGCTTCTTATCCATGCGTATAGCTGATTACCAAGGCAATGAGGCCAAGTATCTAGGCCCTGTTGAGTATGTGTTCTTACGAGGGACTTATAATCAATCATCAGGAGCCGAACATACTGCAAACCAAACTGACCAAGCTGGGAAGAATGCTACTCGCTACGGGTTGGTCACTTGGGATATCCCCATCGAGTTTGTTAAAGGGTTGGATGAGCTGTTTGGTAAGCCTCAATAGCACATTCAGAAATGTGGCCATATAGCCCGTTAAGAGTTAAGTTTTTAATCCATTTATAGGTTTTATACAGTAATGAAAATCAATAATAATAACGCAAATACTCGGGTAGAAGAAAGCTGGGCTAGCACTATCAGTGATTATATTTTGCAGCGCCGGGCGCAGACTTATTCAGCTTATGCCCAACCAGTAGACGCTAATCATTCAGCAAGTTTGGTGGAGACTGACAGTTATCTGTTTAAAGCACTTTTTGTAGTACTAGCCAAACAATTAGAGGAAGGGCATACCGTCTTAACTTTGCGTCAAGATAACTCTGAGATACCGCTTCAGGGCGAAGTAGAGGATAAAGTCGCGACGCTTTATAGTTGGCAGCGTGAGGTACTACAAAGCTTAGCCGCACCTTTATTTGATTTAATTGATAGCTCACTGTTTGCAACCGTTTTAGCACAGGAGCATAGCGATATAGCCCCGTTATTAGAGCCTGAGAATAGTGAGCCTATATTTAATCTACTTCATATCTTGATGGCCCGAGGTACTCAGCTATGGCTACAATCAAGCTTATCTCATAGTAATAAAGCACAATTGGTTGAGCGCTTTAAGCTGGTTAAGCAGCTATATGATCTAATGCAAAAATATAATGAGGCAGATGAAGTAAATCAAAATGAAGCGTACTCAAAAAATAGCCTAAGCAAATTGACACAACATATAGCTAAGCAGCCACTATTTACCAAGCTCACATTGTCATCAATAGTACAAGAAAATAGCCTAAGCAAAAAACAACCAACCTCAAAACCAATTCAAAAACAAGCACCTCTTATTTATTTAGCCAATCAAACGGATCATAGTAACGAAGTCACTTTTTGGCTGCATCGGACATGGCAAGCTGAATTCAACCTTGCCAAAACCATACAAAACATCCTAAATCAGCCTATTAA
>JAHHUJ010000191.1 GCA_020024075.1 Psychrobacter sp. | reverse complement strand
TGGCGTTTTATTCGGAATAATGCCTTGGAACTATCCTCACTATCAGGTTGCTCGCTTTGTTGCCCCTAACTTCATGGCAGGCAATACTGTTATCCTTAAACACGCACCACAATGCCCAGAGACTGCTGAAGCTATCGAAGCCCTATTTGAAGAAGCCGGGCTGCCTGCTGGTGTTTATAATAATGTTTTTGCTACTAATGACCAAGCCGCTGACATTATCAAAGATTCTCGTGTCCAAGGTATCTCCTTAACCGGTTCAGAAAAAGCTGGTCAAGCCGTTGCACAAACCGCCAGTAACGCGCTGAAAAAAGTAGTTCTAGAGCTAGGCGGGTCGGACCCCTTTATCGTCTTAGAAGACGCGGACTTAGATAAAGCAGTGAAGCACGCTATTGAAGGTCGTTTTGGTAATGCCGGTCAAGCTTGCAATGCTGCCAAACGCTTGATTGTGCTTGAGTCTATTTACGATAGTTTTGTGGATAAGTTTACCAAAGCAGTAAAACAAATGTCACCAAGTGACCCAATGCAAGAAAGTACCAAAATGGGGCCACTTTCCTCTATTGAAGCTGCTGAAAAATTGCAAGAGCAGTTAGAAAGTGCTATCGAGGCTGGTGCCACTGTTTTGGTACAAGGAGGCTATGAAGACAGTAAACCGGGGGCTTGGTTTAAGCCTACTGTATTAACCAATATCACCCGCGATATGGCAGTCTATCATCAAGAGCTGTTTGGTCCAGTTGCGGTAATTTATAAAGTTGCTAACATAGAGGACGCCATCACACTCGCCAATGATGTGCCCTTTGGTCTTGGTGCTTCTATTCATACCTCCAATCCCAAATTGGCAGAAAAGCTCTCAAATGAGCTTGATGTGGGCATGGTGACTATTAACGCCGCTTCAGGTAGTGAAGCAAACACTCCTTTTGGTGGTGTAAAACGTTCGGGATTTGGCCGTGAGCTTGGAAAGTTAGGGATTACTGAATTTCTAAATTTCAAGCTCATTCGGGATAAGTCTTAATACTGACAAGCTATCTAAATAAGGAGTAGCCACTTAAGTGGGTCTTCCTTTTGATCTAGACTTATCTTTTCTTTATAACAGCTATACCTGCTTATAAGTTTTAACCTGCATCATTTACTGTATCTGACGTAATGTCAAAATCTGCTCACTGCGCCCAAAAGGGCCGTGTAAATCATGCAAAATAGCACTGGTCAAACCAATACCGTCATCTCCATACTGCTGTACCGCTTCAATACCTAACCATTTACCTTGTGGCAATCGGTGCATATGTATCTGTAAATCAGTATTGGGAAAAGCCCACTGCATCTCAGACAAACTAAGTCCTTTTCTTGGCACAACGCCATTAGCAGTATCCACTAGACCCATAAAATGCACCAAGTCTGAAGTTACCTCGCCTTCCACCATATCCAAATCTGTGGTCAACCATACCAGACCTTTCCCCGGACGACGATCAGGATCAGCCGCCGACTGTATGCTTTCAATAAAGCCTCCTGGCCAGCCTTTCATATCCTCCCACATTGGTAAGTCATAAGGATTAGAGTCCACGGCTAAATCCTCTAGCCCAGCAATCTCACTCGTATCTTGGGTCAATAATCGCCAAGCTCGGGCGATGATACAGTCACGTCCCGCACAGCTCATCACCGCTTCGATAAGCTCGATGGTTTTTCCAGGACGAATACAGCGGGTGGTGATAGTAAACTCTTGTAGCGGAATGAGACCTAAGATGTCTAAACTTATCCGTGCTATGCGCAGGTTTGATTGGGGAGAAAAAATCTCAAGCTCACGGGCTAGAACCCCTGTCGCTGGTGCCATATGTTGTTCATGGTCATTCCAAGCGCCTTGAGCATGTAAGGTTGGCTGATAGTGAGCGATGACGCTACCATCTGACTGAGTTTCTCGATTGATAAATTGGTAATACGAAGCCATAAGTCATCCTTAACGGGTTAAACAACTGTCTGTGCGACAATTTGTCCTAGTGTTTTCTATGGTTTATGCTAGCTGTTTTTTTAGCTAGTTTTTATTTGATAGGTTTGATTTCTACATTTTAAAAACCAAAAAAACTGTGACTTAAATAAGCCACAGTTTTAAATATATCTCAATTTTATTAGTTTACAAGCCCACTTGTTTTACTGGGATACGTAACTCTTTAG
Organism: Psychrobacter sp.; assembly: GCA_020024075.1. Lineage (GTDB taxonomy): Bacteria > Pseudomonadota > Gammaproteobacteria > Pseudomonadales > Moraxellaceae > Psychrobacter. The sequence goes on along the minus strand of JAHHUJ010000191.1, from coordinate 2,030 downwards.
GCAGACTGAAAGTAACATTTTCTTCAATGCCTGTTAACTCATCAGGTACATTCCCGCCCCAGTCTTGTAACTGATTTAGCACCTCTTGAATAAGAATCTCTGGAGCAGAAGCACCCGCAGTTACCCCCACCGCATTGACACCCTCAAACCACTCTTTTTTCATTTCGACGGCATTATCAATAAGATAGGCTTTGCAGTTCATGCGCTCAGCCAGATCACGCAGACGGTTTGAATTAGAGGAGTTAGGCGAGCCGACCACCAGCACTACCTCGCAGCGCGCAGCCAAATCTTTCACCGCATCTTGACGGTTTTGGGTGGCATAGCAGATATCATCTTTACGCGGCCCTTGAATATTAGGAAACTTCTCACGTAAAGCATCGATAACTTTCGCTGTATCATCCATAGACAGGGTGGTTTGGGTAACAAAGGCCAAGTGGTCAGGGTTACTGACCTCAAGATTTGCCACATCTTCTTCATTCTCTACCAGATAAATCTCGCCCCCATATTGAGCGCTAAAGCGGCCCATAGTCCCTTCTACTTCAGGATGACCTTGATGACCAATTAAAATAGCATCCATATTATCACGGGCAAATTTTGCCACTTCAATATGAACCTTAGTCACCAGAGGACAAGTGGCATCAAATACGGTTAAATCACGGCGTTTAGCTTCATCTTCTACCGCTTTAGAAACCCCATGCGCCGAAAAAATAACAATAGACCCATCCGGTACTTCATGCAGCTCTTCGACAAATACTGCCCCACGATTGGCCAAGTCAGAAACCACGAATTTATTATGTACCACTTCATGACGCACATAGATAGGCGGCTCAAAACGTGTCAATGCCTCATTTACAATAGCAATAGCACGGTCAACACCAGCACAAAAACCACGAGGATTGGCAAGATAAATTTGCATAACAGACCTTCACAATAGATAATCAAATAAATAAAGTAGGCCAACGCCAGCTAAACCTTTAAGCTTTTAACCAGATTAGTAGGCTTTTAACCAGATTGGGCAAACTATTTTGTGACTACTTTAACATATCCAGTAAAATAGCACGCATACAAGCTACTATTTTGGTGTAATAAACATCTATTTTTCATAATCTTTATTCACCGCAATTATTATTTTAAACCCTAACCCTAAGAGATTTTCTTCTATGAAAGGTTCACTATTTATTGTCACTGCCGCTTCAGGCACCGGTAAAACCTCCCTAGTTAAGCAGCTTATCGCCACCACCAATGATTTGGCCGTTAGCGTCTCTCATACCACCCGAGAGCCTCGCCCAGGTGAAGTTGATGGTCATCATTATCACTTTACTGATACCGAAACCTTTACTAAGGGAATTGAAGCGGGGGATTTTCTTGAGCACGCTCAGGTTTTCGATAACTATTATGGAACCTCGCAGCAGAGCGTAAATAACCAATTAAATTCAGGTGTTGATGTGATCTTGGAGATTGATTGGCAAGGCGCGTTGCAAGTTAAAGAGCTGTATGACGATGTGACAATGATATTCATTCTTCCACCAAGTAAAGCCACTTTACGCCAACGCTTATCTTCACGTGGTCAGGACTCACAAGAGGTTATCGAGCAACGTCTGGCCGGTGCGGTGACTGAGATGAAGCAATACGTTCATTTTGATTATGTGGTCATTAATGATCAGTTTGAGGCCGCTTTGACTGAGCTTAAATCCATTATTGTCGCCAAACGTCAGACACTAAGTCGTCAGCAAGCCCGTTATGGCGATACTATTAATGATCTAATTAGTGAGTAATGTTCTAATTAGTAAGTAATGATCTAATCAGTGAGTAGCCCAAGAGTACTGCAATATAATACCCCTTGAACTTTGTTAATTCGCCAACTCTCTGTCGTTCCCAAACGGGTTATATTTAGCTGAGGCTTGGGTGAAATGAAATAAAGCTACCCACTTTATGCAGTAAATTTGCTATAATAACTGATTAACTATCGAATTTTTATATATCACCTAGTGATAACAAGAGGACTTTATGGCACGTGTAACCGTAGAAGA
>JAHHUJ010000190.1 GCA_020024075.1 Psychrobacter sp. | reverse complement strand
ATCTATGACACCGAAGACAATGAATATATTGATTATGTTGGCTCATGGGGTCCTATGATCCTAGGCCATGCTCATCCAAAAGTAATTGAGGCTGTAAAAGCAGCCGCAGAAGATGGCTTAAGCTTTGGGACGCCAACGACTTTTGAGACCTCAGTTGCAGACACCATTTGTGGTCTTGTACCAAGTGTTGACTTGATTCGTATGACCAGCTCAGGCACTGAAGCGACTATGAGTGCTATCCGCTTGGCGCGTGGTTACACTGGCCGTGACAAAATCGTGAAGTTTGAAGGCTGCTATCATGGTCACTCTGACAGTCTGTTGGTGAAAGCGGGCTCAGGTATGTTAGATATTGGGGAGCCGACCTCACAAGGCGTACCCGCTGACTTTGCTAAGCACACCATCACTTTGCCATACAATAATCCTCAAGCCATAAAAGACTGTTTTGAGAAGTGGGGTGATGAGATTGCCTGTGTCATCGTAGAGCCTATTGCTGGTAATATGAACATGGTTATCCCAACTCAAGAATTCCATAACACCTTACGCGAGCAGTGCACCAAAGGTGGTGCTGTCCTTATTTTTGATGAAGTAATGACAGGTTTCCGTGTTGGTTTAGGGGGTGCACAAGCTCACTTTGGTATTGAGCCAGACTTAACTTGTTTTGGTAAGATTATCGGTGCAGGTCTTCCTGTGGGAGCCTTTGGCGGTAAACGTGAAATAATGGAATGCATTGCACCAATGGGCGGTGTGTATCAAGCGGGTACGTTATCAGGTAACCCACTGGCCATGCGTGCAGGTATCGCTATGTTTGAAGACTTAACCCAAGAAGGCTTCTATGAGGGCGTAGCGGACAAAGTAACTTACCTTGTTGAGGGTATTCAAGAGGCTGCTGAGAAGCATGGTATCAAGCTACGCTCAACTAAGCTTGGCGGTATGTTTGGTCTATTCTTCGTCAAAGAGGATGCTGCTGGTGTACCCCAAAACTTCGATGAAGTAACTGCGTGTGATATGGACAAGTTCAATACCTTCTTCCACGGTATGATTGAGCGTGGTATCTACTTAGCGCCTTCTGCTTATGAAGTCGGCTTTATGTCGTCAAAACATTCAACTGAAGACTTGGATGCAACGATTAAGGCTGCTGAAGAGGTATTCGCAGAGATGGCGGCTGCATAACTGAGTAATAACCTATTAATAAAAAAGTTACACTAATAAAAAACCATCCTGCTTTAACAGGATGGTTTTTTTATGGCTTGGACTTTAACTGTTAATTAACGGCGAACGTCTTTTGGTGCACCGCCTTTAGGCCAATCCTGGTCTTTATTGGCTTTTACGGGACGGTCTAGGTGAGTGAAGTAAGAGGCGTCGTTAAACGAATCAGGCCCAGCCACTGCAGGGTAAATATAGCCTCCTATCAAAGCAATATTAAACCAAGCTCACTTGCCACTTTTTAGTAGAAGTGATTTAATGAGACACCTGTCGTCTTTGTAGAAAAAGGCTTTTTAATTAATTTGGTAAGCAGTCAGCGAATTTGGCTCAAGAGTTTGTTAAAATACAACTTTATTAATAAATTTCTGTTGTTTTGTGCTACGTGTGAGTAAAGAAAGTCATTCGTTACCTGCATTTTTAATATTTAATAAACAATTACACTCTCCTATATCTATATTAATCTAAGGTAAGACAGTCGCTTATGCCTAATAACTTTCTAGCGAATAACGAACTAATGGCAGCCATCGATATTGGCTCTAACAGCTTTCACTTGGCTATCGCTCGCTTGGATCATGATGAGGTACGAAAAATTGCCTCTATGTCTGAAAAAGTTCAATTAGCTGCCGGTTTAGATGAAAAAAAATACCTAAGTGAAGAGGCTCAACAAAGGGGGCTTGATTGCTTGGCTCGTTTTATGGGCAGACTAGACTCCGTCTCAGCAGATAGGTTGCGGATTGTTGCGACTAACGCCTTGCGTCAAGCCAAAAATGCCGACGATTTTATTAGACGAGCCAACGAAATCTTGCCTAAGCCTATTGAGATTATTTCAGGTCGTGAAGAAGCCCGTCTGATTTATTTGGGGGTGTCGCATACCAATGAGAGTATTGATAAAAGACTGGTGATTGATATCGGTGGTGGCTCAACCGAGTTTATTATTGGTCAAGAATTTGATCCGTTATTGACAGAAAGCTTACAGATGGGGTGTGTGGCTTATACGCAGCAGTTCTTTGAGTCAGGTGATATTACTGAGGCGGCCTTTAATGCCGCCATTGCCGATGCGCGCAAAGAGATCTTGCGTATCAGTACCACTTATCAAAAGACGGGTTGGACTAGCGTAGTAGGCTCAAGTGGTACCATTAAAGCGGTGCGTAATGTGTTGGTATCAAAAGGATGGGCAGATGATCAGGAGCGCATTACCTATCAGGGTGTAAAAAACCTGCAACAATTACTGCTTACAGTCGGCCGTGTTGAAGACATTGATTTAGAAGGGGTTAAAGAGCATCGAAAAGCTGTTTTCCCAGCGGGTGTGTCTGTGTTACTGGCGGCTATGAAGGTGCTTGGCATTGAGACCATGACTTATTCTGATGGCGCGCTGCGTGAAGGGGTCATGTATGACATGCTGGGACGCTTTGCTAGTGAAGATGTGCGCGACCGCAGTGTCCAAGCTTTAGTAGATCGTTATTCAGTAGACAAGCGTCAGGCAAGACGTGTGGTAAAAAGCTGTGAGCGTCTTTATGAGCAAGTTCATGAAGCTTTGGGGTTAAGTAGTGAAGACAATGACTTGCTGCGTCGTACGGCCTATCTGCATGAAATTGGTCTTGCTATCAGTCACAGTGGGTACCAACATCATAGTTCGTATTTATTAGAGTTCTCGGATATCCCAGGGTTTTCGCAAGTAGATCAAGTGCGCATGGCGCAGTTGGCCCGTAATCATCGCCGCAAGCTGAAATCAGAAATGCTAGAGCAAGTTCAAGAAATTGGCGGTAGACAGCTGGTGTACTTATGTCTATTACTGCGTTTGGCCGTGCTGGTGCATCGTAGTCGTAATGACCATGATAAGAGCGATCTTAAGCTACATATTATTGATAAAGACCATTGGCAAGTGAGAGTTGAGTCTGAGCTTGACGAATATGCCTTGCTTATATTTGATCTTAAAGATGACATCGCTCAGTTCAAAAAGTGGGGCGTTGAGTTGACTGTGGTGCAACAAAACTCTGAATCATAGTTTAGGATTGAGAGCTTAATGTAATTGATAAATAAAACGATAATAATACTTTAAGGACTTATCATGAGTGCAGTTTGGGATAGCGTTAGTTTGGCAAGACACGCTAAACGCCCTTTATTTTTGGATTATGTCGGGCAGCTATTCACTGAGTTTGATGAGCTTCATGGGGATAGAGCGTTTGCTGATGATCGCGCCGTAATTGGTGGTTTGGCTCGATTTAATGGTCAACCGGTGATGATTATTGGTCAGCACCGAGGACGTAGCACCCGTGAGCGTATTGCCCATAACTTTGGTATGGCGTACCCAGAAGGGTATCGTAAGGCCATTCGCTTAGTTAAGTTGGCTGAGCGATTTAAGTTACCAGTGCTGACTTTCATTGACACTCAAGGTGCCTACCCTGGGGTAGAGGCTGAAGAGCGTGGTCAGGCTCAAGCCATTGCAGAAAGCATCGCGACTTTTAGTAGTTTAAAGACACCGATAATTGTGACCATTATCGGGGAAGGGGGCTCAGGTGGCGCTTTGGCCATTGGGGTCGGTGATAAGATCAATATGCTGCAGCACAGTATTTATTCAGTTATCTCTCCTGAAGGCTGTGCCTCCATTTTATGGAAGACTGCTGAAAAAGCCCCTGAGGCCTCAGAAGCTTTAAAGCTAAACTCAAACAACCTGTATCAACTGGGATTGATAGATGCCATCGTTGATGAGGGCGAGGGCGCACACCTTGATGCTAAGCCGGTTATGGAGGGTCTTCAAAAGTTGTTGACTGAACAACTGGCTGAGCTACAACAGATAGAGGTTGATGCTCTGGTTGAGCAGCGTTATCAACGTCTAAAGCATTTTGATTCAACGTTAAGCCTTCAAGCTTAATCAGGCATAAGGTATTTTACTTGATTAACCTTTTTTACTGAATTAGCCTGTTAAAGTTAGTCTATTAAGTTAAAGGCTTTAGTTATGTAAAAAATAAGACAGACTTTTAAGTGTGTCTTTTTTT
>JAHHUJ010000019.1 GCA_020024075.1 Psychrobacter sp. | reverse complement strand
CGTACTTATATATCGCCGTACTTATATATCTAAGTTATTGACTGCCCAGACCGCAACATCAACACGCGTACGCAGATTGGTTTTATTTAAAATATGCTTTACATGGACTTTAACTGTGGACTCAGAAATGCCCAGCTCATTGCCAATCATCTTATTACTATGCCCTTTGGCAATCATTTTGACCACTTGAAGCTCACGGTTGGTCAAGTTACTAACGATATCATCCAAGTTAGGAGTACGCAGTGCTTGAGCCAATACCGCAGCCAGTCTTGAGCTTACTACTAGCTCACCACGTAATGCTTTGCGGATATCTAGGGCCACTTGTTCTGGTTGCATATCTTTTAGTAGATAGCCATTAACACCAAGCTTTAAAGCCTGATGAATATCATCGCCACTGTCGGACACGGTGAACATAAGGATTTTGGCTTGATTGCCTTGATCCCTAATTTGTTCTACGGTCTCTAGACCACTTAAGCCTGGCATGTTTTGGTCAAGAATAATTAAATCTACTTCTTTGTCTTGAAGGTAGGCCAGTGCTTCCTCACCGCTACCAACGTCAGCAACAACATCAAAGTCGGACTCTAGGCTGAGTAAGTCAGCCATACCACGGCGGAGCATAGGATGATCATCAACTAATAATATCTTGGCAGGAGAGGTTGAGGTATAAACTTTAGTAGACATAAAAACTCACAGGTAATCAAAGTTGAATTATAAAAATATTTTGAATTAATGGATTAATAGAAGGTGGTAAGTGTCAAGATAAAAACCTAAAAATATAAAGCTTTGTTATTTGGTAAAAAACTCCGGAGTAAATTGTGCTTTTATGAGTGTGCCTTTAGGTTCATTTTGAGTCACTTCTAATTTGCCGCCTAAACTCTTGGCCCGCTCTTGCATAATCATCAGGCCATGATGACGGGTCTGATCAAAGTCATGAGAGATACCTTGACCATCATCGCTAATGGTCAGAAGCACATCATCACCTTGGCTGGCATGGATGAAATTAACTTGCGCATTTTTTGCATTAGCATGACGGCAGATATTGGATAAGGCTTCTCGGATAATTTGAATTACATTCACTTGCTCAGAAGCATTTAAGTTTAAGGACATGACTTGATTGTTAACGCTAATATTCAGCCCACCTTTTTTGGCAAATTCATCCGCAGAATTGTGCAGGGCTTCATCAAAGCTGTCATCGTTTAAGCTTAGGCGGAATGTCACCAATAGATCTCGCAAATGTTGATAGGCAGAGGTTAGGCCTTCTTTGATATTAAAGATAGAGTCAGTAATTAGTACCAGATCAGGATTATCGCAATGTGTGTGCTGTAGTCTTCGCTCTAATATAGACACCTGTATCTTTAAGTAAGACAAAGATTGGGCCAACGAATCATGTAGCTCTCGGGCAATGGTTGCTCGCTCTTCAAGTAAGATAACTTGATGTTCCTGCTGACGCTGCTGTAATAAAAACATGGCTGTGCTTATTAAATTAGTCAAAGCGGTAATAGCTGCTTTATTGCTAGAGATAAGTGCTTGAGTGGCAGTAAGCTCTTGCTCAGGGTTCTCAAAGCTGTCTTCTACTAAGCAGATGCGATTAGGGTCAAGCTCTCCATTTAAAGGCTCAGTAGCTGGAGTTGCCACTGCCGCAGGATGGCTTATACCAAGCGACTTTGGTCGAACCCTCAATTCACCATATTGATATTTTTGATGACGAATCTCAAAAGATTCAGTATAAACGCTGGTTTTGATTGAGCAGCTATCACAGTCCAGCGCTGAGCATAAATCTCTTAAAGTATTACTGTGAATAGCAATCGCATCTTTGTTGTCAATTAAGTCGCTTTTAAGACACAAGGTGAACTCTAGTTCGGGAATGATTTTACTAAAGTCTGCAATTAATCGATTGAGTTCAATGATACTTACTTGAGAGGTGGTTAGGTATTTAGCAAAATCATAGAGTAAAGACAGTACTTGATTGGCCTGAGTCAAATGTGCTGTTTTAGACAAAATCTCATTTTGTAAATACAGGTGACTTCGCTCAATGGTACTAACCATATCATTGAAAGATTTTCCTAAAGCTTCAAATTCACTATAGCCTGAGATGGATACTCGGGTATCAAGCTTACCTGCGGTGAACTCTTCCTTCGCTTGTATAAGTTGTTTAATAGGCTGTAAGACCTTTCTACGCAGTTCTTTTATTGCCCAAAACATGACACCCATCATTATGGCTAGCAGCAAAAGCTGTAAGAGTTGTTGTTGGTTTTGACGCCGCTCATTGCGTTGTTGTAGCTGCAATACCATTGCATCTACTTTTTGAATATAGGGTAGGGAGGCTGTATAAAACCCTTGGGCATCACTATTTAGCAATAACGGCTGTAATTGTTGCTGCCATTGAATTTCTATTTGATTTAACTGATCGTCTATACGTTTATTTTGATTGACCCACTGCTGCTGATAAAGTTGCAATTGTTTATGGCGATAATTCATATCCTTAATCAGCTCATCTATCTGCTGTGAGTTATGAATATCTGAGGCCAATAAAAAGCTAAAACGGTAGGTAGCCATTCTAATTGAGCCAGCAGTATTGATAGCTTTGGCATCATTTTCAGCGGCCCATGCCAAAAAACCACTAGTTATTGCTGATCCTAAAAATAAAAGGATAACTAGCATAATGGCTAGAGGTGTTCTCACCATAAATGTGTTGGGAATGAGTTTGGATGGCATAGTTAATAGACTGTAATAGTAAAGAGAAATATGATGATGACAAGTAGGCAGTATAAGGTATCATTGACCACCAAAGTTTTGACATACTCCTAAAGTAGTAGTTAATTAGCTTTAGTATAAGCTAACCCCTTAAGATACTGTATTAAACCCTTATAACCATACTAATTATTGTATTACTGCAGTAACTTTACTCATAAAACCAGTATAAGTAGGTGTTATTAACTAATATCACTACTAAGTGAGGTAACTATGAGTGTTAATAAAGAACAGTTAAAAGGTGGTAAGGTCATTACTGATTGGCGCCCAGAAATGGAAGATTTTTGGGAAAATGGGGGTAAGCAGGTCGCCAGTCGTAACTTATGGATATCGATTCCTGCCTTATTGCTAGCATTTGCAGTATGGATGGTGTGGAGTGCGGTCATTGTTAACTTGCCGGAGATTGGCTTTGACTTTGATGATGGTCAGCTGTTTTGGTTGGCGGCACTTCCAGGACTGTCAGGGGCAACATTACGGATTTTTTATTCCTTTATGGTGCCTATATTCGGTGGCAGACGTTGGACCGCTATCTCTACAGCGTCGCTATTAATACCAGCCTTGTGGATGGGCTTTGCGGTGCAAAATCCAGATACACCCTTTAGTGTGTTTGTGATAATTGCGTTACTTTGTGGCTTTGGTGGGGGTAACTTTGCTTCCTCCATGTCGAATATTTCGTTCTTTTACCCCGCAAAAAAACAAGGGACAGCCTTGGGTTTAAACGCAGGCTTAGGTAACTTAGGCGTCTCAGTGATGCAGTTTTTGGTGCCTTTAGTTATTGGTGTTGCGGTATTTGGTGCCTTAGGTGGTGCCCCACAAATCACAGCAAGTGGTAAAGAGTTGTATTTACAAAATGCTGGTTTTATATGGGTGCCTTTCATCATCTTAGTCTCGCTAGCAGCTTGGTTTTTGATGAATGATATTGCTTCAGCAAAAGCTTCTTTTAAAGATCAGGCGGTTATTTTTAAACGCAAACATAACTGGATTATGTGTGTGTTATATATGGCCACTTTTGGCTCTTTTATCGGCTTTTCTGCGGCATTCCCAATGTTGATTAAGAATGCATTCCCTGAGGTTAATGCTCTACAATTTGCGTTCTTAGGTCCTTTAGTTGGTGCTTTATTCCGCCCCGTAGGTGGCTGGATTGCTGATAAACTGGGTGGGGCGCGCGTCACTTTCTGGAACTATGTCATCATGGTGCTAGCAGTAGGTGCTGTCATGTACTTCTTGCCCAGTGAGACTCGAGACGGCAGCTTTATGGGGTATTTGATCTCATTTATGGTGCTGTTTATCACAACGGGTATTGGTAACGGTTCGACCTTCCGTATGATACCAGTCATCTTTAAGACTGTCTTAGAACGTCAACATCCAGATAGAGTGGGTACAGAGCCATTATTTGCAGAAATACGTAAAGAATCGGCAGCAGTAGTGGGCTTTACTTCAGCGTTTGCTGCTTATGGTGCTTTCTTTATTCCTAAAATGTTTGGGTCGGGATTAGGGGTAAATGGTACTTTTATTGCTCTTATTGTTTACTACATCGTTTGTATAATATTAACTTGGTGGTATTACAGCCGAGGAAATGCCGAGTATCCCTGTTAAATTAACTGAGCTAAATATACCTAAGTTATTAAGTTGTTAAGCTATTAAGTTATTAAGTGGCTAAATGATAGCAGTCTAATGACTTAAGGTAGAATAGTTCGGCTCTCTTAAAACACCGCTTATAAAGCGGTGTTTTTTTATTTTAGGTGTATTTTGGTTACAAAAAAACTTGTTTTGTCTAACTGTCTCAAATAGCTAAAAGTGGCTTAGCCCTTATTTTATAACTACTCCCAAAGTAGTAGTGTTCTGCCTATCTAAGATGATATCCAGCTTGGCTGCTTCCTTCTACAATACAAAATATCTAATGATATCTAATGCTCACGCATTGACAGCACAAGGACAGACGTTGCTGTTTTGAGCTTTTTATGTACATCGTAGTTACAACCTAGAGGATAGCGATATGAGCCATTTACTCGACCAGTTTCGTTTTTTTAAACGCAAAAAAGCTGAGTTCTCAGACGGTCATGGTGAGGTGCGAGATGAGTCTCGTGCTTGGGAGGACGGTTATCGAAACCGTTGGCAATACGACAAAATAGTTCGCTCTACCCATGGTGTGAACTGTACTGGGTCGTGCTCATGGAAAATTTATGTAAAAAATGGCCTAGTAACTTGGGAGACTCAACAAACAGACTATCCGCGTACTCGTCCAGACTTGCCAAACCATGAGCCACGAGGATGCCCACGTGGAGCAAGTTATAGCTGGTATATGTACTCTGCCAACCGTGTGAAATACCCTAAAGTTCGTAAGCCTTTACTTAAGCTATGGCGAGCAGCAAAAGCACAGCATGCTGATCCTGTGGATGCTTGGGCAAGCATCGTTGAAGACCCTGCAAAAACCGTAGAGTATAAATCTAAGCGAGGTCTAGGTGGCTTTATTCGTTCAAGCTGGGATGAGGTGAATGAAATCATTGCAGCCAGTAACGTCTATACTGCTAAAACTTACGGCCCAGATCGTATTATTGGCTTCTCACCAATTCCAGCTATGTCTATGGTCAGCTATGCTGCTGGTAGCCGTTATTTATCATTAATCGGCGGTGTTTGTCTGTCTTTCTATGACTGGTACTGCGACTTACCTCCTGCCTCTCCGATGACTTGGGGTGAGCAAACTGACGTGCCTGAGTCAGCAGACTGGTACAACTCAGACTACATTATCGCTTGGGGATCAAACGTACCACAAACCCGTACACCAGATGCTCACTTCTTCACAGAAGTACGCTATAAAGGTACCAAAACCGTATCAATCACTCCTGACTATGCTGAAATCTCAAAACTAACTGACCTTTGGTTGAATCCAAAGCAAGGTACAGATGCTGCTTTAGCACAGGCGTTTTGTCATGTAATTATAAAAGAATTCTATCTAAAACAACCTAGCGATTACTTCTTAGATTACGCCAAGCGTTACACCGATATGCCAATCTTAGTAATGCTTGAGGAAGATGACAATGGTGGTCGTCGTCCAGGTCGATATTTACGAGCTTCAGACTTGGTGGATAACTTAGGTGAAGAAAATAACCCTGAGTGGAAAACCATTGGCCTAAATAACGATGGTGAGCTGGTATCGCCACTTGGCTCTATCGGTTATCGCTGGGGCGAAAAAGGTAAATGGAACTTAGAGCAAAAAAGCGGCTCAACAGGCAAGGATATCGATTTAACCTTGTCATTAAAGTCTGATACTGCTGAGCAAGAAACTTGTGAGGTAGCGTTTGATTACTTCGGTGGTACAGATCACCCTTACTTTACTGCCGTGGCTGGTGAGGCGTTACAGGTCAAAAAAGTACCTTGTAAAACCATTACCTTAGCCGATGGTACGACCGCTAAAGTTGCTACTGTATTTGATTTAACGTTAGCCAACCTAGGGGTGGATAATGGTGTTGGCGGCGACCACGTTACTGATGACTATAACGATGCAACAGTAGCTGGTACACCAGCATGGCAAGAGGTTATTACTGGTGTATCACGTGAGCGTGTAATTCAGGTAGCCCGTGAGTTTGCTGAGAATGCGCATAAAACACATGGTAAATCGATGATTATCATTGGTGCCGGTATGAACCACTGGTATCACTTAGATATGAACTATCGTGGTGTGATCAATATGCTGATGCTATGTGGCTGTATCGGTAAGTCAGGGGGCGGCTGGGCGCACTATGTTGGACAAGAAAAACTACGTCCTCAAACGGGCTGGTTGCCTTTAGCCTTTGCGCTTGACTGGCATCGTCCGCCACGTCATATGAATGGCACAAGCTTCTTCTATAACCACAGCTCACAGTGGCGTCACGAAACGGTTTCAGCACATGAGCTGCTGTCTCCACGAGTGAATAAGAAATTCTTCCCTGAGCATATGCTTGATTACAACATTCAAGCGGAGCGTGCTGGCTGGTTGCCTTCTGCACCTCAGCTAAACCGCAACCCATTATCAATTGCGGCAGAGGCTAAGGCTCAAGGTAAGAATATCGAAGAGTATGTTGTCGATTCACTACATGAAGGTAGCTTACGCTTCGCTTGTGAATCACCAGATAATCCACAAAACTTCCCGCGCAATATGTTTATCTGGCGTTCAAACTTACTTGGCTCTTCAGGTAAGGGACATGAATATATGCTCGAGTACTTCTTAGGGGCTAAAAATGGTCTGATGAGTGAAGATAGCTTGCCAGAAGGCCTGCTTCCAAAAGAAGTTGATTATGTAGAAAAAGGACCAAAAGGTAAGCTTGATCTGGTGGTGACTTTAGATTTCCGTATGTCATCAACCTGCTTGTATTCAGACATCGTGTTACCAACAGCAACTTGGTATGAAAAAGACGATATGAATACCTCAGATATGCACCCATTCATTCACCCATTAACGGCAGCAACTGACCCTGCTTGGGAATCAAAAACCGACTGGGAAATCTACAAAGGTATTGCTAAGAGCTTCTCTGAGATCTCCAAAGGACATTTAGGAGCAGAGACTGATGTGGTAACGCTACCTATGCAGCACGACAGCCCAGGTGAATTAGCACAGCCATTTGGCGGTACAGACTGGAAAACAGCTGGTGAAAAACCAGTACCGGGTAAAAACTGTCCAATGATTAAGATAGTCGAGCGTGATTATCCTAATACTTATGCTAAATATACCTCTTTAGGCCCTGCTCTTGAGAAGCTAGGTAACGGCTCAAAAGGCTTGAACTGGGATATGACCAAAGCGGTGAAAGACTTAGGTGATTTAAACCACCGTGTGACTACGCCTGGTGTCTCTGAAGGTCGTCCACAGATTGCTACTGGTATTGATGCAGCAGAGACTATCTTGATGCTGGCTCCTGAAACTAATGGTGAGATTGCGGTAAAAGGTTGGAAGGCTTTAGAGCAGTTTACTGGTCGTGAGCATGCGCATTTAGCTGCATCAAGCGAGCACGAAAAGATTCGCTTTAGAGATATCGTGGCACAACCTCGTAAGATTATCTCAAGCCCAACCTGGTCAGGTCTTGAATCTGAGTCTGTCAGCTATAACGCCGGTTATACCAACGTGCATGAGCTTATCCCTTGGCGCACTATTACTGGTCGACAGCAGTTCTATCAAGACCATCCTTGGATGCAAGCATTCGGTGAGCAAATGCAGCAGTATCGTCCGCCGATTGATACCAAGACAACGGATATCATGAAAGATGCTAAGCCCAATGGTAACAAAGAGATTGTACTTAACTTCTTAACACCGCACCAAAAATGGGGCATTCACAGTACCTACTCTGAAAACTTACTGATGTTAACACTTAGCCGTGGTGGTCCTATTGTTTGGTTATCAGAAAATGATGCGAAGTCTGCTGGTATTGAGGACAACGACTGGATTGAAGTATTTAACGTCAATGGTGCAATTACTGCCCGTGCAGTTGTCAGTCAGCGCGTTAAAGATGGTATGACTATGATGTACCACGCTCAAGAAAAACTGGTCAACATCCCAGGCTCGGAGCAAACCGGTACTCGTGGTGGTATTCACAACTCAGTAACCCGTACTATCTTAAAGCCAACCCACATGATTGGTAGCTATGCGCAGCAATCATACGGCTTTAACTACTACGGTACGGTAGGCTGTAACCGTGATGAGTTTGTTGTGGTACGTAAGATGTCGAAGATTGACTGGCTGGAGGATAAGCCAGACGATTCATTACCACAGCCATTACCCACAACTTTGGAAGGTTAAGACAACCTTAAACACTTTAATTTGGAGCACACACCCATGAAAATTAGATCACAAGTAGGCATGGTGCTTAACCTTGATAAATGTATCGGTTGTCACACCTGCTCAGTTACCTGTAAGAACGTTTGGACCAGCCGTGAAGGTATGGAATACGCTTGGTTTAACAACGTTGAGTCTAAGCCCGGTATTGGTTATCCCAAAGAATGGGAAAACCAAAAAAAATGGAACGGTGGTTGGATTCGTAACGCCAACGGCACTATCAACCCACGTATCGGTGGTAAGTTCAGAGTGTTGGCAAATATCTTTGCCAACCCTGACCTGCCTGAGATTGATGACTACTATGAGCCGTTTGATTTTGATTATCAGCACTTACAAACCGCACCGATTAGTAACCACCAACCGATTGCACGTCCACGCTCTGCCATCACCGGCAAACGTATGCAAAAGATTGAATGGGGTCCGAACTGGGAGGAAATCTTAGGCTCAGAGTTTGAAAAACGTCGTCGTGATAAAAACTTCGACAACGTGCAAGCTGACATTTATGGCGAATACGAAAATACATTTATGATGTATTTGCCACGTCTGTGTGAGCACTGCTTAAACCCAACTTGTGTGGCTTCTTGTCCAAGTGGGGCAATTTATAAGCGTGAAGAAGACGGTATTGTATTGATTGACCAAGACAAATGTCGTGGCTGGCGTATGTGTATCTCTGGTTGTCCGTATAAGAAAATTTACTACAACTGGAAGTCGGGTAAATCAGAAAAATGTATTTTCTGTTATCCACGTATTGAAGCGGGCATGCCAACGGTATGTTCTGAAACTTGTGTCGGTCGTATTCGCTACCTTGGTGTGCTGTTATACGATGCCGATAAGATTAGTGAAGCGGCGAGTACACCAAATGAGCAAGACTTATATCAAGCCCAGCTTGATGTGTTCTTAGACCCTAATGATCCAGAGGTAATCGCACAGGCGCTTAAAGATGGTGTACCTCAGTCAGTGATTGATGCCGCCCAAAAATCACCAGTTTATAAGCTGGCGATGGATTGGAAGTTAGCTTTGCCACTACATCCAGAATATCGCACATTACCAATGGTTTGGTATGTACCCCCTTTATCACCAATCCAAAATGCAGCAGAAGCGGGCAAAGTGGGTATGGACGGCCTAATCCCAGATGTGGACAGCTTACGTATTCCATTACGCTATCTTGCCAATATGCTAACAGCTGGTGATGAAGAGCCTGTACGTATGGCTTTAAAACGTCTACTGGCTATGCGTAGCTACAAGCGTATGCAGCTTGTAGAGAAGCAAGAAGTTCAAAGCATCTTAGATAATGTGGGCTTAACCAAGCTACAAGTAGAAGAGATGTATCGCTACTTAGCGATTGCTAACTATGAAGATCGCTTTGTGATTCCAACAGCGCATCGTGAAGAAGCTATGAGTGATGCCTTTGCTGAGCGTAATGGTTGCGGCTTTACCTTTGGAGAAGGCTGCTCAGGCAGTAGTGATACCAGTATGTTTGGTCAGAGAAAAACGACACGTCGTGACTTTGTAGACACTGTTCAAAAGTGGGAGGTATAGCATGACGGATGTTGTCCAAAATTCAGTGGCAAGGCCAACCATTGCTGACTCAGATATGAAGATTTTAAAAGTGCTTAGCTTGTTGATTGATTATCCAACAAATGAGCTGTTTGAAGGTGAAACGCTAGCAATGTCGAAAGACATTGTTAGCACCTCACCTGTGATTAGTCCAGAAGTCCGTGCACAAGTTATCGCACTGATTGACGACTTAATTGAAGTGGGCGCTTTGGAATCACAGGCACGTTATGACGGTTTGTTTGAGCGTGGTCGTTCGTTGTCTTTATGGTTGTTTGAGCATGTACATGGTGAGTCACGAGATCGTGGTCAGGCTATGGTCGATCTTATGGGGCAATATGAAGCAGCTGGCTTTGAAATTGGCCTAAAAGAGTTGCCTGACTATTTGCCGATGTATTTAGAGTTTTTGGCGTATCAGGCAGCAGTGACTGGCGATGAAATTCAAATCCGTATGGATCTTGCTGATGTCAGTCATATTATTGCATTGCTGGCTGCTCGACTAAAAGACAGAGACAGCTTATATGTAGGTTGTTTTAATGCATTATTACAAATTGCTGGCAAGCCTCTTGAGAGTGTGTCTGAGCTTGAAGAGCAGGTACAACAAGAGTTGCGAGATGACACTTTTGCTGCACTGGATCAAGAGTGGGAGGAGGAGGCGGTTGACTTCTTAGGTGCTGAGCAACAAGAGCGCTGTCCCTCAAGCACACAAAACCTAACTAAAGGTGTTGCTATTGATCGTTCTGTTGTACCGCCAAAGCAAGTCGATGCCCCAGTACATTGGGTGGACTTTAATCAGACCAAGTCAGTCAAACAGCCTTAAAGGAGAACCTTGTCATGAATATCGCAGATCTTGGAGTACAGTCTGTAGCTAATTTGAACTGGCTACAAATATTTTTATTTGGTGTTTATCCATACATTGCTTTAGTGGTTGCTATCTTGGGTACATGGGCGCGTTTTGACTTGTCGCAATACTCATGGAAAACAGGGTCATCACAAATGCTACGCGGTAAAAATATGCGTCTAGCAAGTAATATGTTTCATATTGGTATTATCGGTATCTTACTCGGTCACTTTGTGGGTCTTTTGACCCCGCATTGGGTGTACGAGCCTTTTATAACAGCACCACAAAAGCAATTGCTGGCAATGGTTGCAGGGGGTATTGCAGGTGTCATCTGCTGGATCGGCATGGTGATGTTACTTATCCGCCGCTTTACAGATCCCCGTATCTCTCATACCTCAAGTATGTCTGACAAATTAGTTCTTATTATTTTATTTGTACAGTTGAATCTTGGGTTACTGACTATTGTGGCATCAACCAAGCATATGGATGGTAGCACTATGATGCAGTTAGCCAGCTGGGCACAAAACATAACTGTATTTAGACCAGTGAATGCGCTGAGCTCAATAGAGGGTACAGATGTGGTTTATCAGTTACATATTGCACTTGGAACAACCTTAATCTTACTTTTCCCATTCACACGTTTGATTCATATTATCAGTGCCCCAGTATGGTATTTAGGACGTCGTTATCAGATTGTAAGACAGAAACAGTCTCAATAGATGATGTCACAATTGTGATACAGCATAGGCGTTAGAGTAGCGTTACCATAAGATTCATTTAAAATGAATCTTATGGTAGAATGGACACCTAAGCATAAGCACAGTAGCTTTCTACTGAATTTTTATTGTCTATTCTCTTTCTACTCTATTCTCTTTTTACTAAGTCAATGTAATCACAATCTAAGGAAATACTATGGTCTCGCCAAAAACATTAGAAATCGTCAAATCCACTGTCCCAGTTCTTGAAAAGCGCGGTACCGACATTACCACTGTTTTTTATAAAAATATGTTTGCTGAACATCCTGAGCTATTGGATATTTTTAATGAAACAAACCAAAAGCTAGGTCGACAGCAAACCGCATTGGCGACAACAGTATTGGCGGCCGCTAAGCATTTAGAAAATCTGGAAGTGCTATTGCCTCAAGTGATGCAAATAGGGCATAAACACAGAGCATTACAAATCAAACCTGAGCATTATCCCATTGTTGGAAAGCATTTATTAGGTGCCATTAAAGAAGTGCTTGGTGCAGCAGCAACGGATGAAATTATCGATGCATGGGCAGAAGCCTATGCTGAGATTGCAGATGTATTTATTAAAGTTGAAGACGATATGTACCAGAAGGCCCTGTGGTCAGGTTTTGTGCCTTTTAAGGTGGTCAAAAAAGAGATTACAGGGTCAGATATTGCTGCATTTACGGTACAGCCTGAAAACGCCAGCTTTGATGTCAGTAGTTTGCCTTTAGTAGCAGGTCAATATATTACGGTAAAAACAGACCCAGAAGACAGTGATCATATTGCTTTAAGACACTATTCGTTGTGTTCAGTCGATACCAATGCAGGCATTCAATTTGCAGTTCGCCGTGATAACAAAAACGCACATCGTGGTCTGGTATCTAACCATCTACACGATAATGTAGAAGTGGGGGATAGCATATTGCTCTCAGCACCTGCTGGTGATTTTGAGCTCAATAAATCATTGATTGAACAAAATGATATTCCATTGGTGTTTATAAGTGCTGGTGTGGGTGTAACCCCTGTATTGGCCATGCTTGAAGCTCAAGTAAAAACCAATCCACAGCGTCCTATTATTTGGGCCTATGCGTGTCAAAACCAAGATTTCCATGCCTTTGATACACGGGTCAATGCTTTGTTAGAGCAAGCTGAACAGGTACAAAAAAATACGTTTTATTTTGAAAGCAATCAGTTATTAAACGAAGAGTGGCTAAAAACCTTACCTAATCCAGCAGACATCTATGTCTGTGGTTCTATGGCCTTTATGGACAGCATGATTGATGGGTTAATGGCGCTAGATCACAGTGGTGATAATATTCATTACGAGCCCTTTGGTCCAAAAATGAGCCTAAGTGCTGGTTAAACTAATTTAATAAAATCAAGCTGTTCTTTTGGGACAGCACCACTATAAAGTCAAATTGGCTTTATAGTGGATTACGACTCAACGGAGTATCACATGACGGCAATGACCTATGATCCTAGACAATCGGCTGAAGATAATATTCGTATTATGCCGACCTCAGATGATCTAAAAAAACCTCATTCTGACCAAGAGTTTATTGAACAAGCTCTGCGCGAGGAGCGTAGTAATCATAAGAACTTGATTGCCTCTAGCCGCGAAGAATTACCCAGTGTTTATATCAATGGGGTTATGATTGATAAAACGGCCATTGCTCAAGAGCTGCAGTACCATCCAGCACCGACTAAAGAGGATGCCTTATTTTTAGCCACTCAAGCCCTAGTGGTTCGTGAACTTTTAAAGCTTGCAGTACTTGCAGATGAAGACTTAGGTCAAGCCGCTTGGGAAGCTAATGAAGAGCAAGCCATCTCTGACTTGATTGAGAAAAATGTGGTTGCCACAACCCCAGATAGCGACACTTGTGAGCGCTATTATGAGCAAAATAAAGCCGACTATAAAACAGCGCCTATCATGTCAGTACGCCATATCTTATTGGCCAGTTTGCCTGAAGATGGTGATGATCGTTTGGCAACGAAGAAGCAGGCCTATGAGTTGATTGAGCAAATCCAAAACAGCCAAAATTCGAGTGCGGAGTTTATTGAGTTAGCTCGTAGATATTCTGCTTGCCCGTCAAAAGAGCAGGGCGGTGAGCTGGGTGTATTAACTCAAGGTCAAACTGTACCTGAGTTTGAGTCAGTGGTCTTTAACCTTGAAGAAGGCTTAGCGCCTAGCCCAGTCGAGACGCGTTATGGTTTCCATATCGTAGAAGTATTGGATAAGCAGCCTGGTGTTCAGCTAGATTACTTGCAAGCTAAGCCAGCCATTGCCAATAAACTAGCACAGCAAGCCTTCCATCATGGGTTATGCGACTATTTATACACTCTAGCTGAAGAGGCAGATATTGAGGGTATCGAGATGGAGCTGGCTCAAGAAAACATCTTTAGAGGCTAGCTGCCAAAAGCTACTTTGAATTCATTCTCACGTTATCACTAGATGGATAAGGATGTATTATGAAACGTGTCGATCAACTTCAACCACTATCTCGGGAGCATCACCAAGGACTGGTTATCTCCCGCCATGCCAAAAAGTGCGCTAATGATGTTGCCGAAATCGCCAAACATTGGACGGCTTTGACGGACTATATTAATGAAAATATGACCAACCACTTCAAAGTGGAAGATGATTTAATGCTGGCTAAGCTCGAATCTTATCGACACAGCCATCCTAAAGTGGCAGAGGTTATCAACAAAATAGCTGAGCAGCATGATAAATTATATCAACTTATCAACTTGCAAAGCCTTAGTGCAACTAAAGTACAAGAGCTCGGTAATGCCTTATATGATCACATTAAGCTTGAAGAACGTGAGTTGTTTCCATTAGCACAACAGCTATTGTCTGAGCAAGAGCTAAATGCTATTTATGATGCTAGTTCCAAAAATGCTAAGCGTGAAGACGAAAACCGATGAGCTGTATGTCTGACAGGCAGTCGTTCTCTTGACAAACAAGTGCTTATGAATATAGCAGGCAGAATGTTAAGGATACATTTGCTGCATTTGCTTAAGGGAGTCATATTTTATATGCTTGGCTCACTAACTTGTTTTGTTTGTGCTCTTTTTTATAGCACTTATTTTTAGATGAACCAATAGGACTTTACAATCAATGACAACGACTATTTTTCATAATCCAAAATGCAGCACATCACGCAACGCCTTAGCACTGATACAAGCGTCAGGCGAAGAGCCTGAAGTAGTGGAGTATCTAAAAACGCCACCGAGCCGCGAGTATTTGGTTGAGCTGTTAGATAAGATGCAAATGTTGCCGCGTGAGCTTATGCGTAGCAAGGAAGCGGTATTTACTGAATTAGGATTAGACAATCCTGAAGTTAACGATGATCAGCTCATTGATGCTATGGTTGCCAATCCTATTTTAATCAATCGCCCGATTGTAGTGACAGATAAAGGGGCGGTATTGTGTCGTCCTTTAGAGCGTGTCTTTGAAGTATTGGCCAATCCTGTAGATGAGTTTACCAAGGAGAATGGTGAGGTTATTGTGAATCCCAATAGCTAATCTAAAGTTGTATTGAGCCTACCTCTGGCTAACTTTAGAGTCATAAGACAGGCATCAGAAACAGGGTTCGGTTATCTACTGTTTGTTGGGTTATATCACGGCAAATAGTTGCAAAGGCAAATAATTGACAGCCTTTAGTAAAGATACTAAAGGCTTTTTTTAGGCATATTTGAGATAAATAATTAAATAAAAGCAAAATAAACGGCTTGTTAGCCTAAAAAACTAAGCCTATAATAGTTGTAAATGGTAAGCATTCTTATTTATATTTTAATCCCTAATTATAGTAAAGTCTGTTACAGGTAAAAGAATGAAACAAGCCGTATTAGTCTCTAATAATGAATATTCGAATAAGCCAGTTAAGGCTTCAAAAAGCCACGTTATTCCCTTGCTTGAATTGGCTAAAAATCAGCCTGCTGTCATAGAGGCAATCATAGCAAATCCTCGTTTTGCCATTCTTGATGATACAGTGACCCAGCGCCTGAAAGACTTAGGATTCTTACCGAATACAGTAGTACGTGTGGTGGCTAAAGGGCTATTTGGTAAGCCGCCCTATGCGGTGCAATTAGCGTCTGGAGTACAGTTCAGTCTTAGAGGGGATGAGTTAAAGAAGATTAGCTGTCGAGCGTTATAGTTTCTTAATTATTCTCTAGTGTTTTTACTCTAAAATTTCAATAAGGAGGCTCTCCTCCATGTCCAGCCTCACCTCTGCTACTTCTACTAAACCTACTTCTACTAAGTCTGCTCTTGATTCTGGTGCTAGCCTAACTTTGGCTTTGGTAGGTGCTCCCAACTGTGGTAAGACGGCTTTATTTAATGTATTAACAGGATCAAAAGCTAAAGTCGCTAACTACTCAGGGGTTACCGTAGATAAGCGTTCAGCTTATTTTATCGACAATCCTGCAGTTAGAATTTTGGACTTACCCGG
>JAHHUJ010000189.1 GCA_020024075.1 Psychrobacter sp. | reverse complement strand
TACGGCAGTTTTTCTCAATGGTTTCATCTTTACAGCTTAAGCGGTACATATTGGCAGTAGGGCCACCTAAGTCAGAAATAACGCCCGTAAAGTTTGGCGCTGTATCACGAATGGCTTCTACTTCCCGCAAAATAGAATCTTCCGAACGGTTTTGGATAATACGGCCTTCGTGCTCAGTAATAGAGCAGAAAGTACAACCGCCGAAGCAGCCGCGCATGATATTGACCGAGAATTTAATCATGTCAAAGGCAGGAATACGTGCTTTGCCATAGCTTGGGTGTGGCACACGAGCATAAGGCAAATCAAAGACATAATCCATCTCTTCAGTGGATAACGGAATCGGTGGCGGGTTTAACCACACATCAATATCAGTTCTTGAGTTACCACCACCGGTACCATGACGCTGTACTAGCGCGCGGGCGTTACCTGGGTTGGTTTCTAAATGCAGAATACGGTTGGCATGAGCATATAGCACAGGGTCGGATTTTACTTGCTCGTAATCTGGCAAGCGAATAACCGTCTTGTCGCGTGGCGGCAATTTAAGTTTGTGCTTACGTGCTGTTTTTGGTTTATTGCTTTCATCCTTAGGGTCGACTAAACCCACCATCTTCACCGGTTGCACGTCATCATTAACTTGATCGGCGTTTAGGATTTTATTCTCAACCGGCTCAGCCTTAAAGCCTTGGTACTGACGCTCCATCGCTGATAGGCTCTCAGTCACTTTGCTCTCAGAGTTGCCTTTTTCTTTTTCGATAGAGCAGCTGTCTAAGTCTTCGGTCATCACATAGGGGTTGATAATGGGGTCAACGCGGCCCACCGTATCTACATCGTTACTGGCGACCTCAATCATATCGGCTTTCCAGTGGCGACGTGAAGGTGTTAGTAAATAAGCGGTGCCACGTAAGCTGCTCATTTGTTCAAAAGTGTAGCCCTTTGATAAGCCATGCACCACATCGACAATGGCGCGCTCAGCGTTACCATATAGCAGCACATCGGCACGGCTGTCTAGCAAGATACTACGGCGTACTTTGTCCGACCAATAATCATAATGAGCGATACGGCGTAAGCTGCCCTCAATACCGCCCAAAATAATTGGCACGTCTGGATAAGCTTCACGGCAGCGCTGACTGTAAACAATGGCGGCACGATCAGGTCGTTTGTCCGGTGCATTATTTGGCGAGTAAGCATCATCGCTGCGAATACGGCGGTCAGCGGTATAGCGGTTAATCATACTGTCCATGTTACCGGCAGTCACGCCATAAGCATAAACCGGTTTACCAAGCTCCATAAACGCATCTTTGCTGGTCCAATCTGGCTGAGCAATGATACCGACACGGAAACCTTGCGCTTCTAATAAGCGACCAATAATTGCCATACCGAAGCTTGGGTGATCGACATAAGCGTCGCCTGAGATGATAATCACATCACAAGCATCCCAGCCCAGCTCGTCCATTTCGCGTCGGCTCATAGGCAAGAAAGGGGCAGGCTCGTAGCAGCTTGCCCAGTGCTTATCGTAGTCGTATAAAGGAGTCACGCCTTGTTTAAAGGCAGTGCGGGCGATGGTTTCAGCAGACATGGGGATTAACCTAGTAATGATTTAAATAAATAATAGAGAGTAATAGAGGTGGTACAGAGGGTGGGTTAAATAAAATTTCGCTCATTTTATCATGAATTTGCTTCATCATGGCAATTTAACCAGTTTTGGCAAACTAGTTCTATTTATTTAAAATAGATTGCTTCGAATTTGGTTACAGCATAAACAATGGATTAGGGTGTGATAACAACAATTATAATAATAGTTATTGTTATGACTCATTCAGCTTTACAATATAAGGTAACCTTAGTGAATAAAAAATAGTGTGACTGACACTAGCTTAGTATTACCTTAGCAAGTCGAAAACATAGCCTAGGTAAGTCGAAAACATAACTTTAAAACCAAAAACTCTTGAACCAACAACAAGGGATAAAATCATGTTGTCCAAAGCCCTGACCTTCCTCCAACTTAGCTTAATGCTTATGATAGCACCCCCGGTCTATGCTAACTGGCAATCGTCTAGTATGAGCCTCAACTTCTTTTGGCTGGTCATTATCCCATTTTTTGTGGTGCATCTTATTTCGAGTACAGTTCTAAATTTAAAGGGTGAGTATGAGTCTAAAAAAGTGGCGTTAACCCATTTTCAAATCGCGTTACTATTCCCTGTGTTAGGTATAATTATTTTGATGTATGAGTTCTTCCATAACTTTCCGCAAACCTATTATTACATCAGCGACTATGGCTTAGGACTGGCTGTGTATTGCTTGTTAATAATGATAGCTGCCTTGCCTTATGTGATGTGTCTTATTAAATCGGAATAATATTTTCCAATAAAATAAAAAAAGAACTCTAATCAGAAGATTAAAGCTCTTTTGTCATGAAACACTTATTTTGGATATAAAGTATTAGCTCTTCCCAGTAATGCGCTTATACTTAGCCATTAAGTCACCCTCAGATTCCGCATGATTGGGGTCTTTAGGAATACAGTCAATGGGGCAGATCTCGACACATTGCGGCTCATCAAAATGACCGACGCACTCGGTGCAAAGGTCAGGATTAATCTCATAGATATCCTCACCTTCATAAATGGCATCGTTGGGGCAAACCGGCTCACACACATCACAGTTAATGCATTCATCAGTAATCATTAAAGCCATAACTAGCTCCTAAATAAGATAACGAAAAACCAAACGCTGCGAATTTACTGCCAATTGTTAGCCCGCTTTTTGTCAAACGCTTTTTGGACGCAGACAGGAACGAACTTCTTCACACCCCCATCAAGTTTGGCAATTTCACGAATCATAGTAGAAGAGATGAAGGAATATTGAGGGGCAGGGGTCAAAAATACCGCCTCAAAGTTATCATCAAGCTCACGGTTCATATTGGCTAACTGAAACTCATACTCAAAGTCTGAAGTGGCGCGTAAACCACGCAAAACTGCGGTGGCTTTTTGTTCACGCATAAATTCTACTAACAACCCCTCAAAGCCTACCACAGTAACTTGTGGAAAGTCAGCAAATACAGTTTCAACCAGATCCACTCTCTCCTCAAAGCTAAACATGGGCTTTTTGTGATGGCCCAAAGCAACGGCTATCACCACTTCATCAAACAGCTTAACGGCACGCATCACTAAATCACGGTGACCATTGGTAATGGGGTCAAAGGTGCCTGGATAGACAATTTTGGTGTGTAGATTTGAGGTTTTATTCATGAGGGTAAGCTTAGAGAGTAGTGAGGGTTAAATGGAAGTTAAATAGGTGCCTATCGTAACAAATTTTTGAGTGTGAGGTAAGGCTATTCAAGCAGGGTTTTTTGTGAATAAAGTAAGGATTGATGACAATAAAAGCTAATGACAATCAAAACTAATAACAGGCTAAGCCATAAATTCAAACAGTTGCTATCGATATTTACAAAGCTATGAATTCGTTTAAGAATTTAATTTGCTATACTGAGGGCTCGACCTAACTTAAATAAGATTAGGGATATGTACGACAAGATATAAGCTGACCGTAGATTTGGTTCCGATTAAATAGCTTTGGTTTCAATTAAATGGTTCGAGGCCTCAGTTTAGAGGAGGCGTATCTTGGTTTTTAAAGAGAATTTAACATGGCAAAGAAGACAAAAAAACCTTCAAATCAGATTGCAGCCAATAAAAAAGCGCGGCATGAGTATTTTATTGAAGAGACTTATGAGGCGGGTCTGGAGTTACAAGGCTGGGAAGTAAAGGCGATTCGTGCTGGCAAGATGAGTATTACTGAGGCGTATGTGGTATTTCGTAATAACGAAGCCTTCTTATTTGGGGCTCACATTCAGCCGCTAATTTCCAGCTCAACTCATATTGATCCTGATAGTATTCGTACCCGTAAGCTGCTATTACATCGTAAAGAAATTGATACCTTATTTGGGGCAGTAAACCAAAAAGGCTATGCTTGCGTGCCATTAGAAGTGTATTGGAAAAACTCCTTGGTGAAGTGCAAAATTGGCCTAGCCAAAGGTAAAAAGCTACACGATAAGCGTAAAACACTCAAAGACAGAGATTGGGAACGCGATCAACAGCGCGGCTTTAAACAGCATTTGGATTAACGCTTTGCGTTTTATTGAATCCCTATCATTGAAAAAGGCCATTCTATAAAAATAGAGTGGCCTTTTTGATAAGTGTGGCTTAGGCA
>JAHHUJ010000188.1 GCA_020024075.1 Psychrobacter sp. | reverse complement strand
ACTTTAAATATAGGACTTCAAGTATAGGCAATACAGCGCGGTGACACAAGCGATGGCAGCTAGACTGGTGTCTAGTCTCTTGTTGGCTGCTATTTATTGAGTGTTTGGTTGGGATTTATTTGGTTGGGATTTAGTTTGTACTTGGCTTGTGTTTAGCTTTTATTTAGTAAGCTCAACCACAGTGGCATTGGACAGGATTTTAGCCGTTTGGCTCAGCTTCGGGGTGAGTCAACACGGTAATTGGGAGACGGCCCATCATAACCGACCATCATGACCGACTAGCTGTTGCAGCCTTAGAGGGTAAGGCTGCAACAGAATAGAGACTTTATCTTTGTTAGCTTTAAGCGTGTTGCTTAATTGGGATGCTGCTTAATTGGAGTGCTAAGAGTTAACGGTTGGGCGCATCAGGAGAGTCGATACATTCCACCACATTTAGATCAAAGCCTGACAATGCGTTAAACTTAAGTGGTGTCGATAATAAGCGCATATCACGCACCCCTAAATGACGCAAGATTTGGGCGCCCACACCGATACTGCGATAAGGCTGATTGGCTAGGGTAGAGACAGACTGATTGTTGCTGGCACGCTCAAGCGCTTCACCTAAGTCTATCGGCGCATCATTACCAATCCATACCAATACACCGCGCTCAGACTGACTGATCTCTTGTAGTGAGTTTTGGACGCTCCAACCACTGCGGCCCGTGGCATCACGCTTGGCGGCGAATAAGTCACGTAATGGATGGAAGCCATGCACACGTACGGTACTTACGCCTTCACTTGGATTGCCTTTGACCAACGCTAAGTGCGTCTCAGAAGCGCCATATTCCTTAAACTGATACAGGGTAAAGGTGCCAAAGTCAGTTTCAAAAGGGCGCTTGCTGACTTCATGAACCGTTTGTTCGTTGGCAATACGGTAGTTAATTAGATCGGCAATAGTACCGATTTTTATATCATGTTCAGCGGCGAATTTCTCTAAGTCATCGCGGCGGGCCATAGTACCATCAGGATTGATAATCTCAACGATTACCGCAGCAGGCTCAAGACCTGCCAAACGGGCTAAGTCACACCCCGCTTCTGTATGGCCAGCACGGTGCAAAACGCCGCCTTTTTTGGCCATAATAGGGAAAATATGACCGGGCTGCACGATATCTTCTGCTTTGGCAGTCGCCGAGACAGCCGCTTGCACTGTACGCGCACGGTCGGCGGCAGAAATACCTGTGGTTACCCCTTCAGCCGCTTCAATAGAGACTGTGAAGTTGGTGCTGAATTTGGCTTCGTTATGGTCGCTCATTAACGGTAGCTCAAGACGACGGCAACGCTCTTCGGTTAAGGTTAAGCACACCAAACCGCGGGCATGAGTAATCATAAAGTTAATGGCTTCACTGTTGATATGCGTGGCGGCCATAATTAGATCGCCTTCATTTTCGCGGTCTTCATCATCCATCAAGATGACCATTTTACCGATGCGAATGTCTTCAATGATGTCTTTAATATTATCTAGTGCCATGAAAGGTTTCTCTTTTATTGTTTATCTGATTATTAGTTGTGACTATGCAGACTATTGTACCTGTAACTGGGGCTGAGTGCCATTAACTGCAATGAATCAATGGTATTAAAAAATTAGTAAAAGAGCACTCAAGGCATAGCAGAAGGGCTGTCAAAGGACAATGACTGCTATTGTATCTGTCTTATGGTTATTTGTTTAGACAGCTTGTGTTTAGACAGCCTGCTTGGTTGCTTATTTACTTACTTAGTGAGACGTATTGGGCTGAGACTTTAACCACTGCATAAATTGTAGGCTGTGTTGCTCACGCTGATTATCAGCATAATAATAAAACTGAGTGCCCACCAAGTTATCAGGTAAATACTGCTGGTGCTGATAATGATTGGGGTAGTCATGAGGATAAATATAACCTTCGCCATAGCCTTGGCTTTGCATTAGTTTAGTCACCCCATTACGCAGATGTAGTGGCACTGGAGACTGGTCTTTTTGTGCCAGTTGCATCGCTTTATTAATGGCCAAATAAGTGCTGTTGCTTTTTGCTGAAGTGGCAAGATATACCACCACCTGACCCAAGATAATACGGGCTTCTGGCATACCAATCATCTTCACTGAGCGCAGGGCGGCATCGGCTAACAGCAGTGCATTGGGATTGGCATTGCCAATATCTTCGCTGGCTAAGATGACCAAACGCCGAGCGATAAATTCAGGTGGCTCACCAGCGACTAACATACGTGCCATCCAATATAAAGCGGCATCAGGATCGGAGCCACGTACCGATTTTATCATCGCTGAAATGATATCGTAATGCTGGTCGCCATCTTTGTCATAGCGCTGCAGCGCGGTTTGTGCCACGCTGGCAAGTAAGGTGTCATCAATGACAATGGGCTGTTGATTGTGATCTGAGGCTTGTACCGCCAGCTCTAATAAATTGAGTGACTTGCGGGCATCGCCTTGCGCTAATTTAGCAATCTGCGGCGTGGCTTGCAGCTCAATATCTAGCTTCGATAAAAACTCATCTTCTACAAGGGCTCGTTGTAGCAGCTGCTCAATCTGATCTTCAGTTAATGGCTCTAAACGATATACCTGACAGCGGGACAGTAGCGCATTATTAACACTGAATGAAGGGTTCTCAGTAGTGGCCCCAATTAAGGTGATGTCACCAGATTCCACAGCTCCAAGTAAGGCATCCTGCTGTGCTTTATTAAAGCGGTGAATCTCATCGATAAATACTACGGGCGCTGCAAAATCTAAGCCGGTTTGCCCTGATTTGCTACCTGCATCTAACACCTCGCGTAGCTGTTTAACCCCAGTGTTAATCGCCGATAAAGGGTAAAAAGGGCGATCCACCGCATCGGCTAGCAACATGGCAATGGTCGTCTTGCCAATCCCAGCCTCTCCATGCAAAATGAGTGAGGGCAGATGACCATGATCGACAAAGCGGCGGATGGGCGCTCCGGGTGCTAGAAGATGAGTCTGTCCAATAATATGTTGTAGAGACTTGGGGCGCATACGCTGTGCTAGGGGCGTATCAGAGTAGGAGGGGTTACGGTTACCGGACATAGCATTGTTGGACATCGTATTACTGGACATAGTATAGAGTAACTACCTTAACGAAAGAGAAGATGGATGGAAGGGGGCTAAGTCCCTGATTACAGCTTACTTAAAAGTGGCCAAAATGCAAGTTAAGCTCAGGTAACTAGATATGATTTTTGTAATGGCTACGTCAGTGTGTTGTGTCTTAATGTGCACGGATGTGACCAGCCCTTGTAGTTAGTGAGGGTTGCACTTATTAACCGTTTGATGTTTAAAAGTAATGCCTTAGTCTATATTAATTGAATGCTATGGATTAAATGTTCTATATTTAATATCTCATTGTCGAGTTATGACCATGCCCTTAAAAACAAAACAGCAGTTAACGCAACGGCCAAAGCCCATAAAAAAAAGCTTATTTGCCAAGAGCTTAGCTTTAAAGGTGGGACAACAAAAAAGTCGACCGTTAACTGAGGCCGAAATAAAGATGGCGCACTCAGTGTTTGGGCCAGACTTCGATGTGTGTAAGGTACGTCTAAAAACAGCCTGGTGGGTGCTAAAGAACTATGCCGTTAGCCCTAATGGTAATATTTACTTTCATGCCAAAGACTGGGTAGAGGACTTTAGTAAGCAGTCACTAGCAAAAAGAAGCTGGCTAATTCACGAACTGACGCATGTATGGCAGCTGCAACAAGGTCTAAAAGTGGTGCGCGGGGCAGTCATCAATCGCCGTTATGATTATAGTCTGCGGCAAGGTAAGCCTTTTTTTAGTTATGGTATTGAGCAGCAGGCGCGTATGGTGCAAGATTACTTTGTGCGCCGCGAACAGGGCAAAGACTGTGAGGCTTGGCAAGCCTGTATCCCTTTCTTACAGCACCACAAGGAGCATAAAGATAAGGACAATAATAATAAGGAATATGAAGTATGATTGAATACATCGGTAACAAAAGCTCTTTTTCCCAATCCAGCTTGGCGGCAATGAGTAGCCGCAAAAGCTTGTTGGTGATTGCCTTAGGCGCAGCATTAGGTTTGGCTGGCTGCCAACCTAAATCTGATGAGAGCACAACTGACAGTGACACCTCAATGTCGCAGCAAGAGACAGCAAAGCTGGTGATGAGTAAGTCGGCCAAAGCCCAAATAGCCCGCTTTGAAGAAGAATATATAAATCGTAGGCTCAACTTGCAACAAAGCCAGCTAGCAGAATATGAAGCCTTAC
>JAHHUJ010000187.1 GCA_020024075.1 Psychrobacter sp. | reverse complement strand
GCCAAAGCAAGTCTGTACTTCATCAAAAATTAACAAAATACCATGCTCATCACAGATCTTACGCAAAGACTTTGCAAATGAAGGTGTTAATTGATGAAAGCCACCTTCACCCTGCACAGGCTCAACAATCATCGCCGCCACATCACTGGGATGGATAGAAGATTGAAATAGCATTGCGATACTTTCTAGGGCTTGTTCTTCACTAATGCCTAGCTCTGGGGCTGGAAACAAAGCATGATAAACAGAGGCTGGCATAGGACCAAAATTATTCTTATAAGGAACAACTTTGCCGGTCAAACCCAGACACATATGGGTACGGCCATGCCAACCACCAGCAAATGAGATAACACCATGACGACCAGTGCTGGCTTTAGCGATCTTTAAGGTATTTTCTACTGCTTCAGCACCTGTTGTAAAAAATACAGCTTTTTTATCGCCACTAATCGGGGCCAGTTCACAAAGCTTTTCAGCAAGGCTGACATAGCTTTCATAGCTAACGATCTGAGCCGCGGTATGGGTGAACTTATCTAGTTGCTCACGCACACGTGCTGTAACTTTTGGGTGATTATGACCTGTATTTAATACCGAGATACCACCGACAAAATCAATATAGCGGTTACCCTCTACATCCCAAAGCTCTGAATTCAATGCTTTTTCAGCAAAGACTGGAAAAGCCACACCCAGACCTTTTGGTAATACAGCCAGACGACGCTCGAATAGTGATTGATTGGTTTGTTTGCTCATATCTACATCCTTTGTATTTAGGCAATTACATTGCTGTGAAATGTCGTTGGTTAGCCCAACTATGCTTTGATTTGGCTGGCTAATACTTGTATTAACCAGTCTTTTGTGACTAATTGGATACTCATTAATTGGTTGGTTAATAAGTTTAAGTTTTAGCCCAGCTCTTGGGCCCAGTATTTGATAGTAACATACTCATCAATACCGTATTTTGAGCCTTCACGGCCAAAGCCTGACTGCTTGACCCCACCAAAAGGAGCTACTTCAGTTGATAGAATACCGGTATTCTGACCCACCATGCCGTAATCTAAGCTTTCACAGACACGCCATGACCGCGCTAAGTCATTGCTATAAAAATAGGCAGCCAAGCCATAAATGGTATCGTTGGCATGCTTAATTACTTCCGCCTCATCGCTGAAGGTAAAGATAGTGGTAATTGGGCCAAAGATTTCTTCGTGGGCAATGTCCATGTCGGCAGTGATGTCACTGATAACCGTAGGATTCATGATCAATGGTGAGACATTATTGATATCGCCACCAGCTAATAAGTTTGCCCCTTTATCTAAGGCATCTTGTAATAAGGCAGTAACTTTTTGTAGGGCATCTTGGTTAATTAAAGGACCAATATCCACGCCCTCCTTTAGACCATCTCCAACCGATAGTTCAGCTACTTTTTTCAAAAATATTTTTAAAAACTCATCTTTAATAGTGTCTTGAACATAGATGCGGTTGGCACAAACACAAGTTTGACCAGCGTTACGGTATTTGGCTGCAATTAAGCCGTCAGCTGCTTTTTCAAGATCAGCATCATCGAATACAATAAATGGAGCGTTACCACCAAGCTCTAAAGACAGCTTTTTGATGGTGGGTGCACACTGTGCCATCAAGGTACGACCCACTTCGGTTGATCCGGTAAATGACAACTTATGAACCCGCTTATCAGAGGTCAGTACGCCGCCCACCACAGATGATTTGCCAGTAACGATTTGTAACACCCCTTTAGGGATACCGGCTTGAATCGCAAGCTCTCCAAGAGCCAACGCCGAAAATGGCGTCTCAGTAGCAGGCTTAACTATCATGGTGCAGCCGGCCGCTAAGGCAGGAGCGGCTTTTCGAGTAATCATGGCCGACGGGAAGTTCCAAGGCGTAATCGCCGCACAGACACCGACTGGCTGTTTTAGAACCGTGATACGTTGCGTTAACTTAGTGGAGGGAATGACATCACCATAGACACGCTTGCCCTCTTCGGCAAACCAGCGAATAAAGCTGTTGGCATAACTAATTTCACCGCGAGATTCTTTGAGTGGCTTACCTTGCTCAGCGGTCATTAATACCGCCAAATCTTCATGATTTTTATCAATCAGATCCGCCCATTTATGTAATAAAGTAGCACGCTCAGCAGCAGTCTTGGCAGCCCAGCTTCTTTGTGCTTGCTCAGAATCAGCAACAGCTTTTTCAATTTGAGACTGGCTTAAGCTAGGTATAGTACCTAATACTTCGCCATTGAAGGGGTTGGTGACATCAATGGTTGTGCCATCTTCGGCATCTACCCAGCCCTCACCAACAAGACACTGAGTTTTTAATAGATCAGGGTTTTGCAAAGTAACCATATAAATCCATCCTTGTTTCTATAGTGCAGTCGCTACTGCCTCTAGTATTGAATACTTAATGCCGCATAGCAGATCACTGCGCCATCCTAGTATTGAAACTACTTACCTTATCCTTGTAATTTCCTGCAATTCAGTATATTGAATTTGCATTTCATATATGAGATAACTTATTATAAATATACTTTGAACCTAATTGCAACACCTCAATTTCAGATTTTAACTATCGCAAATCCATATGCTAACTCTAAATGAGTTAAGGCATAGGCTTGTGCGACAGGTTGTAATGCTTACAACCTATTGAATGAATTTAACTTAATCATTATTTGAGTGTTTTATAGGATGACTAATTTGAAATCTAACGACCACAAACCCTCTGTTAGCGTGCCTGCCATAGACAGAATGTGTTTGATCCTCGACTTAATTACCGATACCAACTACCCTTTAACTTCTGCAGAAATCGCCGAACAATTACAGCTACCACGTAGTAGTACTCACAACCTACTGCAAAGCTTGCTGTCTAAACACTTGGTGTTCAAAGACCGTGACAATCGCTTTCACCTTGGCTCATATCTACTGTACTGGGCTGGAAAATATGAAAAACAACACAGCATTATCGATGTATTCCACGATTTAATTATTAATCATCCCATCTTATTGCAGCACACCGTCACCCTATCCAAAATTGATGGTAAAGAAGTAGTCTTCTTAGCCTGTCATGAGTCCCCTGCTCCGCTTGGCTTTACTTTCCGATCAGGGGTTCGAGTACCTGCCCCATTCGCAGCCACTGGTAAAGCCATGCTTTCCACTTATGATGATAAAACCTTAACCAGCCTGTTTGGGCAACAAATGCCTGAAGCCTACACCTCGCGAAGTGTACAAACTCATGAGAAGTTAATTGAGGAGTTAAATGATGTCCGTAAAACTGGTATTTCATTAGACGATGGACAATTAAGAGAGGGTATGTACTGCTTAGGCACGTGTATTGTGGACACTGAAGGTAATCCGATTGCAGGTATGGCTGTCAGTTTTGTCAAAGACGAATATGAGATACACCGTGAGGCTGTGAGTCAAGCCTTATTGTCATTAGCTAAAGATATCTCTTTAGCACTGGGTGTAAAGTAAATCTATAAAGATATAGCCAACAAGAAAATGTTTGTTGGCTATGCCGTTTGTTACTAGTTGAAACCGCCCACCCACTCACACAATAATTCAATCAGTCATCAGACAATCTGATTGTCCTGCAACTGCTGTATCTGTTCATCGGTTAGCCCCATCTCCTGCAATATGGCTAAGGTATCAGCGCCAAGGGCTGGCGGAGCACTGTGATAGCTGACAGGCGTTGCTGATAATTTAATCGGACTGCCCAAAGCACGCACTGGACTGTCCTTAAAGCTAACAATCATCTCGCGCGCCGCAACTTGGGGCATGGCAAGAGCTTCAGTCACATTATGAATCGGACCACATGGCACGCCAGCTTGTTGCAGAAGTTGTAGCCACTGCTCGCGAGTCTTAGTCTTAAACACCCCAGTGAGGACTTGTTGCAAGCTGTCGCGGTTCTCCACTCTTGCAGGGTTGGTACTATATCGGCTGTCTTCATGTAGCGGCATACCAATCACCGCACACACTTTGGCAAATTGAGTGTCATTACCACAGGCCAAAATAAAGTGACTGTCATCGCCAGTAGCATATACCTGATACGGAGTAATATTGGGGTGAGCATTACCCAATCTTGGTGGCGTTTTGCCAGAAGCCAATTGATTCATACCGATATTGGCAAGCATGGCAATGGCACTATCAAGTAAGGCCACATCCACATGCTGTCCTTCTCCTGTTTTAGTACGTGCTAGAAGCGCGGCTTGAATCCCCACCGTCAGCTGTAAGCCGGCGAATAAATCCACCACTGCCACCCCTACTTTGTGCGGTTCACCATCACTAGGGCCAGTGATACTCATCAGACCTGATAAGCCTTGAATAATATAATCATACCCAGGCTTATGAGCTTCAGGAC
>JAHHUJ010000186.1 GCA_020024075.1 Psychrobacter sp. | reverse complement strand
TTAGCTTAAAGTAGATTTAATTAGTCGAATTAGTCTTTCAATCAGTTGGTCGCTTTCTTCACGTTTTAGATTCAAAGGAGGTAGTAAGCGGATAACATGACCTCCAGTAACGTTGATAATTAGCTTCTCTTGCTCACGCGCTCTGTCAACTAAAGTGCTGCAATCGGTAGATTCTGGTAATACAACGCCTATCATCATGCCATGTCCTCTAGTAATAACCCCCAGATCATTTAGGACTTCACTCAAAGAGCGCTGAATGTAGTCACCTTCGGTGACAGCGTTATTCATGACATCCGTATTGCTTAAAATATCATAAACGGTATGTACCACCCGGCTACCTAAAGGTGTGCCACCATAAGTAGATCCGTGGCTACCTACTTGGAACAAATCACGAGCACGACCACGAACCATACAGGCACCAATAGGGAAGCCGTTACCTAAGCCTTTAGCAGTCGATAGAACATCAGGCTTAGCGTTACTGTGCTGATAAGCAAAGTATTTGCCTGTACGACCATTACCGGTTTGGACTTCATCGAGCATAAATAGCCACTCTTGTTGGTTGCACAGCTCTTGTACTTGCTCTAAATAGCGGAAGCCATCTTTGGCTGTATTCAGGCCACCTTCACCTTGAATAGGCTCTAGTAGCACTGCAGTAATCTCATCTTCATCTTGTGCAGCTTGCTTTAAAGCTTCGATATCACCGAAAGGTACACGAATAAAGTCTGAGTCTAAGGTATAAAAGCCTTCACGTGCTTTGGGATTGGCAGTGGCGGTCACTGTCAGTAGAGTACGGCCATGAAATGACTTCTCCATAACGATAACTTTAGGTTGCTTATAACCTTTTTTATAACCGTATAGACGAGCCATTTTAAGCGCAGCTTCATTGGCTTCCGCGCCACTATTGGCAAAAAACACACTGTCCATGCCAGCAGCTTGACACAAGGCTTCTGCAGCTTTTTGCTGCCATTCAATCTGGAATAAGTTACTGGTATGCACTAAAGTAGCAGCTTGCTCCTGAATGGCCTTAGTAATCTTAGGGTGACAATGACCCAGACCACAAACTGCGATACCCGTTAATGCGTCTAAGTAAGCGGTATTGTCAGCGGTATAAAGCCAGCTGCCTTCTCCTCGAGTAAAGCTGATAGGTTGAGGGTTATAAGTAGGCATAATATAGGATTGCGATGCTGACATAATGGGTCCTTAAACATTTAGCAGATAGAAGGGTAACAGATATTGTAGCTCAATAAATCAGACGTGTGGAGTATTTAAAACACCGTATTAAATGCAAGTC
The DNA here is from genome assembly GCA_020024075.1 of Psychrobacter sp. Taxonomy (GTDB): domain Bacteria; phylum Pseudomonadota; class Gammaproteobacteria; order Pseudomonadales; family Moraxellaceae; genus Psychrobacter. The sequence goes on along the minus strand of JAHHUJ010000186.1, from coordinate 3,132 downwards.
AATAATTAATAATTGAGATCATCTGAAAAAGGCGACTCTTCGGCAGCAACACGATACTCTTCATTAGCCCAAGCTCCTAAATCGATAAGTTTGCATCGATCGCTACAAAAAGGCTTATAAGGATTGCCTTGCCATGCGGTAGCTTTTTTGCAATGGGGGCAAGGGTAGGTTTTTGGACTTGAAGGGTTTTTGGCTTGGTTTGTAGAGTCGGTCATATTTTAAAGTCTTTAAATTACAAGTAAGTTGTGAGCCAGTAAATAGCTAACTAGGATTATAGCATGAGTATCAGAGCGCTTATACTGACTCACAACCTATCTTAGCATGGAACCTAAACGGCTATTATTGCAAATATAAAAGTACGAAATTAACCGCTATAGTTCACCCTGATAGGGCTTTAGAAATGATAACATATATCAAACTATCAATAATTCTATAACTAGATTAAGTGTCAAAAAACAATTATGTCTACATCACAATCTAACTCTTCATTGTCTACTGAGGCGCTAAGTCATAACAAAAGTCGTTGTTTTAAACCTGAGAAGCTAACTGCCCCTAGAGAGTTTTCACTACCTCCATTTGTGATCCGTTCTATTGAAGCCAGCAAAGAGGCGAGTGGTAAGGTGAGCCTTGATGGTGACAGCCGACCGCTAATAGTAGAGATTGGTGCTGGTAAAGGAATGCATGCTTGCTTATATGCCAAAAAGAATCCCGAACACGACTTGATTGCTATTGAACGAACCCAAAACAAATTCACAGCTTTTAACAACTTAGTACAGTCTGTTAGTAACGAAGTGGTCAATCTAGATAACCTCTTAGCGGTACATGCAGACGCTATCCCTTATTGTGTCCATGCTTTACCTGCACAAAGTGTGGATATGTTTTATTTGTTATATCCTAATCCTGAACCAAAGAATCCTAACCAGCAATGGTTAAATATGCCGTTTTTTGAGTTTTTATTATCACGATTAAAGCCCAATGGTAGAGTGATATTGGCCAGCAATATCGAAGAGTACATAGATAATGCCTATCAGCAGGCTATAGATACTTGGTGCTTAGCTACTCAGCGAAAAGAAGTCCCCATAGACAGTAAGCGCACTCACTTTGAGATAAAGTATTTGGCAAGAGGGGAAACCTGTTGGGAGCTTGAAATGACAAAGCCTAAGGGTTACGTCACTCGCTTTGATGACTGGAATTCAGAAGCTATACGGTCTATATAATTGCCAGCTTTAGCTAACATGAAAACAGTTAAATGCCAAGACTGATTAATTTGGTTTAAGTTGAGGATATCATCGAATTAGATAGATTTAGCAGGATGATGAATGTAAAAAAGGCTTACTTGAACTTAGTTAAATAAACTTAGTCCAAGCAAGCCTTTGATGTTGGTTTATTTTAAACTACAACCATCCATAACCATAACTCTTAGATTTGTTGCGACTGCATATTATGTTTACATATTAATAGGCACAAACTTACTAAGGGTGTCATAGGTATTGGTTCTGGCATTTAATACTGTTAAGAAGGTATAAGCGCCAATGAACTTACGGCTGATAAACATAAACTCTTTTGGGGGTAAGCTAAATTCACGAGACTGCATAGCGCTGGCTGAGCTTTCCATTAGTCGCTTATGTAAGTTGCTATTGGCCCAGTGGTAATAGCCTTGCTCATCAATTAAATTGTTGGCTTTATTCTGTGGCAAACGAGGGTTTCTAAAAGGCTCCGTTGCCAATAAGAACACATCGGCCATATTGGCTTTTACCTCCGAGCTCATACTGTCAAAGAATTCATAGCCCTGCATTGCATTTATCATTTGCTGCTTGTCATAATTAAAACCTGCCAACATAAGATTGCGGGCAATTTTTAACAAATGATCATCGAACTGACGCATGGCTCCGAAGTCTAATAAAATAAGCTTGTCTTTTCCATCTGGCTTATCTGCAGGCTCTGAGCGAATTAGATAGTTACCAAAATTTGGGTCAGTTTGCATCTCTCCCCAAACAAAGATTTCATTGAGCATGATATCGATAGCCGCTTTACCTAAAGCGTCTCGACGACGCTGTGGTAACGACTTAAGGTCAGCATTGGTAACCGGAACCCCTTCCTCGAAGCTTAAGCACAGTAGTCTTGGGGTAGAGTAGGCTTCATAAACCTTCGGGACCCCATAGCGCTCATCATCTTTTAGACGTTCATAAAAGCGTATGGTGGTCTGTGCTTCTGCAATATAATCCACTTCTACTTTTAAAAGGTCACTAATTTCATTAAACCATGCATCTAATGCTTTGGTTTGGGGTACGGCATTGGTTACTTTTAATAAATGCTTGAATAAACTTAAATCAGAATCAATAGCATCAGCAACACCAGGATACTGAACTTTGAGTACCACTTGTTGGCCTGTGGCTTTAATAGTAGCCCGATGCACTTGTGCTAAAGAGGCCGTACCGATAGGAGTCGCAGAAACTTCTAGCTCCTCTAAACGGCTGCCAAGTTGTTGGCGCAGGGCAGACTCTACTACGGGCCAAGACAAGCTGGCAGTGCTGTCATTTAAGCGATGTAGGGCTGCAGTAATTTCAGGATGTAAAAAATGCTCGCCATATAAGGCCAACATTTGGCCAATTTTGACCACAGAGCCTTTTAGTTTACCTAATTCATCTGCTAAATAAGCTGCTTGCTCTTTCATAAACTCTTGGTTGCGAGAGGCTCTTTCTTCTTTACTTAAAAACAGACCGCTAAAGCTGTTACCTGCCCAACGTCTCCCTAAGTTTAAGGAGGTTTTGGCCATAGAAAGACGGCGATCTAAACGAGAAGTCTTAAGTTCATCCATCTCATTTGTTAAATGGCTCTGTGCTAAGTCTGTATTTGGCGGTGTTGAAGAATGTGAATTTGACATGTTTTAACCATATAGAAAACTAAAGCTGTGGCTACGTTACCAATTAAACAGCAATATCAGTAATTAGGGTTGGCACACATATCCTGTGTGCTATAACTTATTATTATTTTAACCGTGCCAATGAATACTATGTTACCAGTTAATACTATGTTGTTGGCTTATTCTCTAGAGTAACACTGTTCTTGTGATGACGCACTGACCTGAGAGTATCAATAATCAACTTAATAAAATAAGCTAGGTATCTAATA
>JAHHUJ010000185.1 GCA_020024075.1 Psychrobacter sp. | reverse complement strand
ATGTCTATGGTTCTACGACCAAGGTACCTTCTAATAACAGCTATGATTTGGTTTATTTTTTTATCAATGTATGCAGTGGCGAGCAATTTATTACATCAGACTCTTTAGAGTTTGACAGTTTTTTAGATAGTAAATATATTCCAGATAATAAGAGAAACTGGATGAGCGGCACAAATGCGATAGATATCAAAAAGGCTGAATATTCTTCAGAGATTGACTGCTCGAAGTATAACTAGCCACTGATTAGGATAAAACTTGCAATACCTTAAGCATAGCCTTCGGCAAGCCTAGCGTTTGTTTTGCCTCAGTAGCGGGTAACCAAAGTACATTGATATCTGCCTGTTTAAGGAGTTTGGTTAGTTGTTCAGCTTGTTTAGCAGTCAAAGCCAGCGTTTGCGGTTGTAGATACCAATGAAAATGAGTCAAGGTATGTTTAATCGGCGCGGATTCTAATAACCCATCCTTAATTGGATCCGCATTCAAGTTATTATCAGTAATCCATTTGTCAACAATCTGCTCAGCGAGGCTATTTTCAGATTCATAAGCTTTATCTTCATCCGAAGTGGATAGCACTTTTTTACCCAGCGTCTTTTTCTCAAACTGTAGCGGCAATACCCACAGTCCGCCCCAAATTCCGCTATCAGGGCGTTGTAACCACAGGATTTTATCATCGGAATTGGTAATGACTAGAGCGTTACTAAACTTGCTAGGCTTAGCTTTCTTTTTGGCTTTGACTGGATACGATTCCTGTTTGCCTTGATGATTAGCAATACAGTCAGCATGGATAGGGCACTGACTACAATTAGGGTTACGGCGGGTACATAAGGTTGCGCCCATATCCATCATCGCTTGGGCAAAGTGTCCACTGTCATCGGTTGGGGTTAAGCGCTCTGCTAGTGCCCACAATTCTTTGGTTGTGGCAGATTTAGTAATATCACCCTCAATACCAGCCCAGCGAGTGATAACCCGTTTGACGTTGCCATCGCATATCACCCCATAGCCATGTAGCCCCATAGCGACGATAGCCCCAGCTGTTGAACGACCCACACCCGATATGGCTTCCCAACCTTCTACTGTTTGTGGGAAGTCACCGGTTTCGTTAATAATCTCAACCAGTTGTTTAGCGCCTTTGTGTAAGTTACGGGCACGGGCATAGTAGCCGAGTCCGGCCCAATGTTCAGCAACGCTATCCCACTCAGCATTGGCTAGGTCTTGCACCGTTGGAAATGAGGTCATAAAGCGCTTAAAGTAGGGGATAACGGTGGTGACTTGGGTTTGCTGTAGCATCACCTCTGACAGCCAAACGATATAAGGGTTTGGGGTGTCGGTTTTGTGCTGTTGCCACGGCAGGTCATGGCGACCGTAATCATCGAACCAGTTCAGAATACGCGGGGCGAAGCTGTCTAGTTCGGCTTGAGTGTGGTTGAAAGTTTTGATTTCTTTGTTTTTTAGATTAGCGGTTGGCTGGGTCATAAGTTAGTGTATTTTATTGGTCAGTAGAATGTTTTATATGGGGGTTTGAAAGAGAATTCCTACTGTAGAATACTAATAGCTATTCCAGTTCTAAGCTAAATTCATTTGAGGTTTTTTCAGCTATATTTGATGAAATATCTAAAAGAAAAGTTGAGTTTGAAAAAATAGTTGGGCTTGGGGTTATAGAGATTGAAATGCCAATTGAGTTCGTTGAAGGACAAACAGATGAGCAGGACAATTTTCATTTGAATTATGACAATGAAGATTATACTCCGTCAGTTCTTATGAGTTTGTGGAGAATTACTTTTTCAACTGAATTTCCAGTAATGATTTATAGTTTTGAAGATGATACTCTGTATGAACCTAAAAAGCTTTACAATATACTATCTTCAAACTACGATTGATATTTGCAAAAACATGATCTAACCGCTAGACCTGATTGCAACGTCAAAGGGCTGGGCTAAAGCCACAGCCTACCAATCAAATAACTTTAGCTTATCTATTAGTTCGGCTATTAGGATACCTGTTTACTTGCGGTTCTTTCTCGCCCGACGTTTACGCAGTTTTTTCTCTTCGATTCTAGCCAGTCTTTTTTCTTCCGCTTGAGCACGTAACTGTTCGACCAACTTATGCTCTTCATCACGCATAGCTGGTGTTTCTAAGGTAATACGGCCTATTTGCCCACTGCGTAGCTCATTAATGAGTATCTCTGCCATACGGTAGATATCGACTATGCCGCCTTTTTTCAAAAAGCCGCGACTGCGACCTGCCGCTTCAAAAAACTCCCAATCGGTTTCGGGTAAGTCGTCCAGTTTATAACGCTCTTTTAGCAATTCTGGATAAGCTTTGATCAAGTATTCCGCGGTGTAGCTAGCGACATCATCAAAGTCAAAGGCAGTGTCTTTAATGCCTCCTGTGGCTGCTAAACGATAACCAGAGTGTGGGTTTTCAATCTTTGGCCACAGCATACCAGGGGTATCGTACAGCATAATGTCGTTATCAATTTTGATAAGTTGCTGCGACTTGGTGACTGCTGGCTCATCGCCTGTTTTGGCAATACTACGCCCGGCCAAAGTATTAATTAAAGTGGATTTGCCGACGTTTGGAATTCCCATAATTAGCACTTTGATTTGTCTGCCAGTGCCGACTTTGTTAGGAACAAGCTGTTTGCAGAGTTGTATTATCTTTTGGACATCATTGGCTTTATTATCATCACAAGCGATGGCTTTGACTTGACTTTGTTGTTCTAGGTCTTGAATCCAAGCTTGAGTGAGTTCAGGATCAGCCAAATCTGCCTTATTAAGAATTTTGATGACCGGCTTTTGGATCCCATGTTCATTGTGGCGTAGCGCAGTAACCATAGGGTTTTCGCTACTGAAGGGGATACGGGCATCGATAACTTCAATGACCACATCCATATCAGGCATGATTTCTTTGATGTCGTTGCGGGCTTTGTTCATGTGGCCCGGAAACCACTGAATGCTATTGGGGGCTTGTAGGTTGTACTGACTCATTAGATACTTCGCTCAATTTTACTAATTTCTATTATCCCTAATTCTACACCATGCATTGCTTGTTCGGGCGTTTCATTTTTTTAATAGGCTATTAAGTAAAGAGGCGATAATAATAAGGCAAACCCCTAAGTATTGAGGTACAGTTAATGACTGATTTAATAAGATGACCGCTAATAAAATTGCAGTGAGTGGTTCAAAGGTAGTAAATGTCGAAGCACGTGTGGCAGAAAGCTTGTGTAATGCACTCATGTATAAGCCAAAAGGTAGCACTGTACCAATAAATGATAGCCCAATAATATAGACCCAAGTTATTGGTGATAAAGCAAGAGCTTGAGCATAGGTAGCATAAGTTTCAGGAACAAAAATAAATAAACTGGCACTAAATAATATGGAAGTAAAAAACACCAATGAGGGTGAGTGATTGGCTTTCACCGCTTGTTTACCAAGCACGCCATATAATGAATAACACAACCCAGAAAGTAGCCCCAACCCAATACCCCAATTGATATTTGATTTACCATCTAACACCATTAATGTCACCCCAAAAAAGCCAAGAACAACCAGCATAAGAGAATGACGTGTAATCTTTTCACCTAACAATAGCGCTGAAAATGCTAAGCTGAATAAAGGCGCAGTATAGAGCAAGGCAACTGCGGGACCTACTCCGATTTGAATAACTGAAAAAAAGTAAAACAGGGTCATGCCTAAGATGCCGGTAAAGGATTGACTGGCAAGTCCTAAGTATTGCTTAAGCGAAATAGACTTTAAATCAGGCCATAGCTTAGGTAGCATTATAAGAATTAGAATACCCGCTGTAACGATGCGCAAAATGGTAATTTGTAGTCCACTAAACCCTTGCTGATTAAGGTAGGTAGAAAATATGCCAAGTGACCCCCAACAAACGGCGGCAGAAATAACCTGTAAAATACCGAGCCATTGTTGAGCGATTGGTGCATTTTGTATGCTCTGAATGGTTTGTGACATAAGATTGGGCTTGCCTTCGACAAGTAAGTAGCTGGTTAATCATTAATTCTTAAAAAGAGACAAGTACTTTATAAGCAACTTGTCTCAGACTTATAAATGATAATTATTAAGTGATAGTTCCTGACTTATTCAAAATTACCGCTGGTACTTCTTGAGTACAAAAGCTTACCAAGATATAAGAAACAGTAGAAACCAATGCCCCTAATAATGGGCCTTCAACCCAACCAACAAGGTTAAGAGTTAATAAGGTACTACTACATACAGCACCTAGTATAATTGAAACAATAGCACCAATGGGGGAGCCTTTATAAACAATAGATACTAGTAATACACCAAATAAAGAAGCCATTAGCGTACCACTCGAGAAGATACCCAGATAAGTTAGCATCGCCGGAGGTAAGAAGAAAGTGGCGATAAAGGCCATTATTGCAATGCCTGCCACACATAATCTATTCAGGGTGAGTAGCTGTTTTTCAGACTTTTGGCGATCACCGAAT
>JAHHUJ010000184.1 GCA_020024075.1 Psychrobacter sp. | reverse complement strand
AGCCACTGGGTGACCGCTTGCGCATCTAAAGCTTCGCTCTGTCTGACCTGAGTGGGCTTATCTATCATGGCACTGGTTTGGAGACTGCTAGCGGCGTGACCAGCAGCAGATAAATTAGATTGGTGATGCTTGCTCATAAAAATCCCTTTTATAAAGCTAAGATGAATGGGAGTAATAAACGATTGCTGTGAGCGTTATTTTTTTGATTTAGGACGGGTATAACCGTTTCTTTTTAGCTCAAGCTTGGCAATCATGCCTTTATGCACCTCATCGGGTCCATCTGCTAAGCGCAAGCTACGCGCTTGAGCATAAAATGCCGGTAGCACAGTATCTTGACTGACGCCCATACCCCCATGTATTTGCATCGCCATATCCACTACTTCTTGTAGCACATTTGGGGCAACCACTTTAATCGCTGAGATCTCTGTTAGGGCTTCCATCACACCCTGACTGTCCATTTTGTGAGCGGCATTTAGGGTAAGCAGGCGAGCCTGATCAATCTTTATACGAGCCTCAGCTATACGCTCTAAGTTACCGCCTAACATTAATAGTGATTTATCAAAGGCTCTGCGGCTCATACCGCGGTGGATGGCTAACTCTAGTGCTTTTTCGGCGGCGCCAATACAGCGCATACAATGATGAATTCGCCCTGGACCTAGGCGGCCTTGGGCAATCATAAAGCCCATACCGGGACCCCCGATAATATTACCTACAGGCACACGCACATTATCAAATACAACTTCACCATGACCATGAGGAGCATCATAATCGCCAAATACCCGTAACATACGTTCGATTTTAATGCCTGGGGTATCGATAGGCACCAGAACCATCGAGTGCTGTTGATGACGGCTTAAGTTTTCATTTGGGGTGTGAGCCATGAAGATAATAAAGTCAACGTCAGGGTCGCCTAAGCCAGAAGACCACCATTTGCGGCCATTAAGCACAATCTCATCGCCATCTACAATAGCAGTTGCTTCCATATTGGTGGCATCACTTGAGGCGACGCTCGGCTCAGTCATACAGAAAACTGAGCGGGTCTTGCCGTCTAGTAAGGGCTGTAAAAAACGCTCCTTTTGCTCGGCATTACCAAAGCGCCATAACAGCTCCATATTACCACTATCAAGGAGTGTTACAGTTGAATATATTGAGGGCAATAAGGCTTCGACCAGTTAGCTCAGCGATGGGGGCATAATCAGTAACCGATAAGCCTGCACCCAAAGTATCGTCAGGCAGGAACATATTCCATAGACCTGCCTCTTTCGCTTTTTGACGTAAGGTATAGTATTGCTTAGGCCACCGCCACTGAGTCCAGTCACCATGATTGTTTGCTTGATGGCTTTGCTCGATAAGCTCAGCTTCGATAGGTTCGATTTCGGTTTCGATGAAGTTTTTGGTGCGCTGATAAAACTGTTGGCCACGTTCACTGATGTTGAACATAATAAAATCCTTTTTATTGAAGGGGTTGACTGAAATCCTTTAATTTAACTTTACCACTATTTTATGGCTTATTTGTTATTCGCTTCTGACTAAGCAGTATGTAATAGACTATCATCTCCTGCCATCTCCTGCGTTGAATGCCAGCTAAATTGAGTTTACTTAGGCATCTATATCTGAAAATTGTTATCATAATAACCCCAAATTTTTAAACCAGTATCTGTCTTAAATAAGATACTTACAATGATAAAAAACCACTTCCAATAAAAGTCAGGCTACTCAAATGAATGCCAATAAAAAACTTGATGCAGAGCAACAAGAAATTGTCGCTAAGATGCGTGCTTTAATTACCGAAGTGCGCAAACATAACAATGCTTATTACGTTATGGATGCGCCCACCATAAGCGATAATGAATATGACCAATTGCGCTTGAGCCTTATTGAGCTTGAGGAGCGCTATCCTGATTTAACGCAATCAGACAGTCCTACCGCAAGTGTGGGCGACGACCCCTTGCCGTCTTTCTCCCAAGTAAAGCATGATATACCTATGCTATCGCTAGGTAACGTCTTTAATAAAGATGACTTGACGGAATTTATGCGCCGGGTGAACGATAGACTAAATGATAAGGATAAAAACCCCAGCTATGAGGTGGAATTGAAGCTAGATGGTCTAGCGGTCTCACTGAAATATCATAAAGGATATTTTGTGAGAGGCGTCACTCGAGGTGATGGTCAGACCGGAGAAGACATTACCCAAAACGTGAGAACCATCAATAATATTCCTCTGGTATTGGAGCAAGCTTTTGATATTGATGTACTTGAGGTCCGTGGTGAAGTGCTTATGCCTAAGGCAGGCTTTGAGCGTTTGAACCGAGAAGCAAAGCAATCCGAGGGGAAGGTTTTTGCTAATCCGCGCAATGCGGCTGCTGGCAGTTTGCGACAGCTTGATCCTGCGGTGGCGGCCAATCGTCCTCTAGCTTTTTATGCCTACTCAGTGAATCAAGGATTGCCTGAGCACATTACTCAGCAATCTGCAGCTTTGGCTTGGTTAAAAGAGATTGGCTTTACCGTGAGTGCGGTAAAATTGGTCAGCAACGTGGATCAAGTTCAGTCGTATTATGAGTCAGTGATTGAAGCTCGCAGTAGCTTGCCGTTTGAGATTGATGGTATGGTCATCAAAGTCGATGACTTACAGCTACAAAGCCAGCTTGGTCATCTGTCTCGCGAGCCTCGCTGGGCCACAGCGTATAAATTCCCAGCCGAAACAGCCATTACCAAACTCAATGCTATTGAGTGGCAAGTGGGCCGTACTGGACAGATTACCCCAGTGGGTAAGCTTGAGCCAGTACAAGTGGGCGGGGTCACCGTCAGTAATGTCACCCTACATAATATCGGTGAAATTCAGCGTCTCGATGTGCGAGTTGGAGACACCGTCAGTGTGCACCGAGCCGGTGATGTGATTCCAAAAGTTACGCGGGTTTGGCACGATCTGCGCCCTGAAGATACTGAGCCAGTTACTTTGCCCGAGCATTGTCCTGTCTGTGACTCTCCGGTGGTATTACCTGAAGGAGAAGCTTTGGCACGTTGTACCGGAGAGCTATTCTGTCCGGCTCAGCAGCAAGAAGCCCTTATTCACTTTGTCTCGCGCAAAGCGATGGACATCGAAGGACTAGGTGGGCGCTGGTTGATTAGCTTCTTTGAGCATGGCATCGTCAAAACTGTGGCTGATATTTATCATTTGCATGAGCACAAAGCAGATTTGGTTAACTTTGAGAAGTTGGGTGAAAAATCAGTTAATAATATGCTAACGGCCATTGAACAGAGTAAAAACACCACCTTATCGCGTTTTATATACGCCATAGGCATTAAAGGGGTGGGAGAGACCAATGCACAGAACTTAGCCCAGCATTTTGGAGATCTAGCCCCTTTGATGGAGGCCAGTATTGAAGCATTAGAGGCTGTGCCAGATATTGGCACCATCACTGCGGAGCTAATTTATAACTTCTTCCGTGCTGAGCATAACGTAGAAGTTATTGAAGCCTTGCAGCAGGCTGGCGTGCATTGGGATAAGGTTGAACAGGTGGCTTCTGATAACTTGCCTTTAGAGGGTCAAACTTGGGTGATTACCGGAACTTTAGTTGAAAGTGGTATGTCACGTGATGATGCCAAAGCTGAGCTGCAAGCCTTAGGAGCTAAGGTCTCAGGCAGCGTCTCAGCCAAAACCTCAGCACTATTGGCTGGTGAAAAAGCAGGATCAAAGCTGACCAAAGCTGAAAGCTTAGGAGTGCGTGTGGTGCTAGAGAAGGAATTCTTAGCCCTTATTGGTGCTTAGTTTTAGCCACTGTATTTCGTGGGTAAGCTCACTATTTTTACTTGTTTTTTACTTAATCAACTAAATTGTTTAGCGAAAAGCCATCACTTCATAGTGATGGCTTTTTTTATGCTAATCGCTGGTATGGCTCTCTGTTCTTAATATTTTGCAAAACAAAAAACTAAAATTGATTTAAAAACTCAATCAAATTAATGACACTTTGCCCTAATAAAAGCGGTATCATAATATGGTGCACGACTCATCTATCAAATCTCATGGGGCGTGCTTTTTTATTGAATAATTTAACTTATTAGTCTCGCATTTTATTTTGTGGTTCTAACTTTAAGGAACTTTTATGCAATACGACGTTATTGTGATTGGCTCGGGTATGGTAGGTACCTCGATTGCATGGCACCTACAAAAAAACAATTCCAAAGTTTTAGTAATTGATAAAAAAGCCCCAGGTGAAGAAACTTCATATGGTAACGCAGGTTTAATTCAAAGAGAGGCGGTATATCCAAAAGCTTTCCCACGTCAAATGGGTGAGATTTTTCGAGTGCTTCCTAACACCAGTACTGACATCCGTTATCGTTGGTCTGCTTTGTTTAATTACCAAAGTGCGTTGTATCAGTATTGGTCCAACTCAGTGCCCAAAAAATTAACAAAAATTGAAGATGAATGGGCCACTTTGATTGAGCATTGCACCAGTGAGCATGACGTAATGA
>JAHHUJ010000183.1 GCA_020024075.1 Psychrobacter sp. | reverse complement strand
GTCATCGACGTCAATAAGTGATAGCGGGTTAACCAGCCGATTAGCTTGGCATCGACCTCACTCATGCCGTGATTTAAACAAAATTCAATGGCATCAATCTCACCCAATTCACTATGATCGCCGCCACGACCCTTGGCAATATCATGGAAAATAGCAGCTAATACAATGATCTCTTTGCGCTCAATACGTTTATAAATTGAGCCAACTAGCGCAAATTCATCTTTATATTTAGGGTCTGTAAAGCGGTGCAGCATACGAACCAACAGTAAGATGTGGGCATCTACGGTGTAACGATGAAATAAATCGTACTGCATCAATCCCACTAAGTTTGCGAACTGAGGTAGATAATTGGCCAATACCCCATAGCGTTTCATAATACGCAGACGCTGATATAAGTAATTTTGCTCTTTGAGGTTGGCCAAAAATAACTGTTTATGTAGCTCAGTATCACGGTAATTTTGATCGATACCTCGAGCCGCAATTTTTAGTGCCCGTAGAGTTCGAGTACGGATATTCTTAATGCCTTGCTGGCCCATCAATAAGAACATCTCTAAGATGGCTTCAGGATGCTGAGCAAAGACATGGTGATGGGCGATACTGATTTGATCGCCTACTTGATTGAAGCGCGCATTTAATACGGTTTTTTTGGGACGCTCCGATTCAGGAAGACGGGCTTCAATAATTGTTTCATAGTAATGAGAGGCGAGCATTTCAGAGAGTGTTGAGATTTGCATGGCGCATCTGTAATAGTCGCGCATGAAGTTTTCAACAGCAGCATTAGGCTCATCTTCTGCAGTTTGTTCATAGCCCATAAGCTCGGCAATATCACGTTGATAATCAAACAGAAGTTTGTTTTCATTGCGGCCTGTTAAATGATGTAGGTGATGACGGATAAGCCATAAGAAATCTTCTGCAAACATAAGTTCATCAAACTCTCTTTCTGTTAAGAACTCTTGTGGCACTAAGTCATAAAGCTTGCCGATTCTAAAATAACGCTTGGTTATCCAGCCAATGGTATGGATATCTCGTAGGCCACCAGGCGATTTTTTGATATCAGGCTCAAGGTTATATTCAGTGCCGTTATGACGCAGGTGACGGGTACGAGCTTCGGCCATTTTTGCTTCATAAAAGTCTTTTTGCGACCACATCTGTTGCACGATTTCATTAGGAACGTGACTTAGAGTTTCATTACCTATTAAAAGACGGGCTTCGAGCAAGTTGGTGGCGACAGTGATATCTGCGGCCACTTCCGCGCAGTCTTGTACGCTACGCACTGATAATCCCGGCTCAATGCCTATGTCCCATAGCCTAGCCACAAAAGCATCTACTTTTTTATTGGCCTCATCGCTTAAGGTCTCAGGGAACAGCAATAAAATATCCACATCAGAGTAGGGAGAAAGCTCACCGCGCCCATAGCCGCCGACAGCGAATAATGCCAACTCAGTCTGCTGTAATTCATGTAGTTTGAAGAGCTCAACGAGCAGGTTGTCTATCGCTTCAGCACGCGCCTCAACCAAACTTCTTATGTCCACTCCCTTAGCGAGTGCAGATGAGATATCCTCTTCAACCTGCTTTAGCCAGCTGGGTATGCCTAGGTTTCTAGACTGGGCAGAGGAGGCATTCGATAAGTCGGGTAACTCAGTAATTAAAGTGTCGATTGAGTCGGGAATAAACATATTGGAATCCAAGCGAAGTCTGTGGGGTGGGGCTATTTACTTTACAAAACGGTTTAATTTATAAAATGGCTTACTTTACAAAACGGTTTAATTCATAGCCACCGTTTATCTCATTGCTCTTGTAAAAAGCAGGTCACAATGAAGAGCTGCTTAATTTATACAGTATAGAGCCATGTTCATAAGGTTTACATCATTTTTACCAAAAAAAAGACTGCCTAAGCAGTCTTTGTTAAATGGATTAAGCAGTCAAAAAGCTCAAATCTTCTTCTGGTCGAGTGGTAAACACCTCACACCCGTTATCAGTTACCATTAAGGTGTGCTCCCACTGGGCAGATAACTTACGGTCTTTAGTAATGGCGGTCCACTGATCAGGTAAGATTTTGGTTTTCCAAGTACCTTGGTTAATCATCGGCTCAATGGTAAAAGTCATACCGGTTTTTAATTCCATACCGGTGCCTTTGCGGCCGTAGTGCAATACTTGTGGCTCGTGGTGGAAAGAGTTACTGATACCATGACCACAGAATTCACGAACGATACTAAAGCGCTCAGGCTCTACCACCTCTTGAATGGCCGCCCCAATATCACCTAAGTGTGCACCGTTCTTAACCACACTCATACCGGCGTAAAGCGCTTTTTGAGCCACGTCACAGATACGCTTTGCCATGATTGAGCCTTCACCGATAATCCACATTTTGGAGGTATCGCCATAATAGCCATCTTTAATGACAGTCACATCAATATTGATAATGTCGCCATCTTTTAAGATTTTCTGTTCTGAGGGGATGCCGTGACAAACCACATGGTTCACTGAGGTACAGATTGATTTAGGAAACGGAGGTTGGCCATAGTTTAGGGGAGCAGGAATTGCCCCATTTGCTATAGTGAACTCATGAGCAATCTGGTTTAACGCCTCAGTACTTACACCTTCTTTGACGTAATCATCAAGTAGTACTAGCAAATCGCTGGCAAGTTTACCGGCAATGCGCATTTTTTCGATGGCTTCTGGGCCAAGTATTAAATTGTCTGGTTTATTCATAATATTTTTGTTTTCTAGTTGGTTTGGAGAAATAAAAGACGGCTGATATATCAGCGAGGCTAGCATTGGCCACGCGCAGGGAGGATCAGAGGTCTGATAATGAACGCTATTTACTTTGTGCTTACCGTGGCTTGTCTTTTTATTAGTAGCAAATTATTAGTAGCAAAATTAATAACAGCAAAAGCTTTGTCTATATAAAGATCTAAGCGCCTTGGGCAAATGCTAACTTAGTAAGTGTCCTATTATAACATAGCCTTTATGGTCGTTTATTTATAGAAGTGTTATGCCACTATCTATCCCTATTTACTATCCCTATTTATAGGCCAGTTATAGACCAATTATCGGCTAGTTATCGGCCACTTTTATAGGATGACTGAAGTCCTTCAAAGATGGTGTAAATTACCATTAAATAGGGCTAGGACAAGGCTTCTATCTTTACTTTATTTGTGGTAAAATATTGTCCTTATTTTCTTTTTGTCTTATGGGCAACCAAAAAAGGTTGAACTGTAAGGCGCATTTAAAGTAAATATAGATTCATTTATTTAACCAATGACACACACATTGCGTTTAAGAATTGCTGGGTGTTTGTCGGCTTGATTAATTTGTTTGGTTGTAAAGCTTGTAGCTGACTAATAAAACAAATGCGTGTCGATAAATCGGTAGTTTTTGCAGTGTGGAGGCATAACCCAATTTTACTAAGGAATTCAAATGTCAAACAGTCCAACTAATATGCCAATGCGCGACCTTTTACAAGCAGGCGCTCACTTCGGTCACCAAACTCGTTTTTGGAACCCAAAAATGAACCAATATATCTTTGGTGCTCGTAACAAAATTCATATCATCAACCTTGAGCACACTGTTAAAGCGTTCAACGAAGCATTGACTTACGTTAACGGTTTAGCGGCTAAAAACAACAAAATATTATTTGTTGGTACTAAACGTGCAGCAAGTGGTGTAATCCGTGAGCAAGCTTTACGTGCTGGCATGCCATACGTTGACCATCGCTGGTTAGGTGGTATGTTGACTAACTGGAAAACTTTACGTCAGTCAATCAACCGTTTAAAAGAGCTAGAAAAACAAGCTGAAGACGGTACTTTCGCTAAGCTAACTAAGCGTGAAGCGTTAGAGCGTACTCGTGCAATGGAAAAACTAGAACGCTCTTTAGGTGGTATCAAAGACATGGGCGGTCTACCTGACGCTATCTTCGTTGTAGACGTTGACCACGAAGCTATCGCTATTAAAGAAGCTAAAAACCTAGGTATCCCAGTTATCGGTATCGTTGATACTAACTCAAACCCAGACAACGTTGACTACGTTATCCCAGCTAACGACGATGCTATCCGTGCGGTAACTTTATACGTTACTCGTATGGCTGATGCTATCATCGCTGGTAAAGAATACGCTAAAACACAAGCTGGCGGTGCTGCTGAAACTCCTGCTGCTGAAGAAGTTCAAACTGAAGAAGCTGCAGCCCCTGAAGCTGATTCAGCTGAGTAATAGAAGTAACAAGCAGCGAGTTGAGATAAGTAACATTTGTTAGACGGCGCTGTAACTCAGCTTAACTAAATTAAATAGTTGAATAAAAAAACGGTATGACTCTAAACCGTTACTTAATCTCATAAGTAGTCTATGACTTATTGCGGCATGATGTGGAAACCCTCGTCATGCCCTTGTCATTTTAGAAACTTACACTGCGCAATTAATTAAATAGTTTATTGAATAATTTTCTACACCATAACTACTCAAAATAGAGGAAAAAAT
>JAHHUJ010000182.1 GCA_020024075.1 Psychrobacter sp. | reverse complement strand
AAAAAAATTCCACACGTTCTAATGATTTTAGATGGCTTTGGATATCGTGAGGATGAGCAGGACAATGCGGTCGCTGCTGCTACCACGCCTAATCTAGACAGAATCAATAGTACTTATCCGCATGGTCTAATCTCAGGCTCAGGTGAAGATGTTGGCTTGCCTGAAGGTCAATTTGGCAACTCAGAAGTAGGGCACATGAACTTAGGAGCAGGTCGAGTGTTGTTTCAGGACTCTACTCGTATCTCTCGTGATATCAACAACCGTGATTTTTACAAAAACCCTGAGTTATTAGCAGCCATTGAGGCAGTTAAAGAGTCTGATAGCAACCTTCATATTATGGGTCTACTGTCAGATGGTGGGGTTCATGCGCACCAAGATCATATTGAAGCCATGTGTCATTCCGCCGTGGTACATGGTGCCAAAGGGGTGTATGTTCACTGCTTCTTAGATGGCCGTGACACCCCTCCAAAATCTGCTGACAAATATATTAAGCGCCTAAAAGAATTCTTGATCAATTTAAATGCCTATTATGAAAGTAACGTACAGATTGCCAGTATTATCGGTCGTTACTATGCTATGGATCGCGATAATCGCTGGGATCGAGTAGAGAAGGCTTATAACCTATTAACCTTGGGTGAGTCAGAAAGAATGGCGACACGAGCAGATGGTGCAGTTCAGGCTGCCTATAAGTCTCGTGAAACAGATGAGTTTGTTAGTCCAACCACGGTTATTGAACATGGTGAGATACCAACGACCATTGATGACAATGATGCGGTTATATTTATGAACTTCCGGGCAGATAGAGCGCGTGAGCTGGCTCAAGCCTTCGTCTTGCCAGATCATGAATTTTCAGGATTTGCTCGTAAGAAACAGCCCAATTTATCAGCCTTTGTCATGATGACTCATTACTCTGATGAGTTGGCTGCCAGTCCAAAAACTTCAGTGGCCTATAAGCCAACGACGCTGCATAACACCTTAGGTGAGTACTTACAGAATAATGGAAAAACCCAGCTGAGAATTGCAGAAACTGAGAAATTTGCTCATGTTACGTTTTTCTTTAGTGGCGGTAAAGAAGATGAATTCAAAGGTGAATCTCGAATTCTAATCCCTTCACCTGATGTCGAAACTTATGACTTAAAACCAGAGATGAGTGCTCCGGAGGTAACTAAAAACTTAGTAGAGGCTATTGAATCTGGCAAGTATGATGTTTTGGTAGTGAATTATGCCAACGGTGATATGGTTGGTCATACCGGTAGCTTTGAGGCTGCAGTGAAAGCTGTAGAAGCATTGGATGTGGCGATAGGTGAGGTGTCAGAAGCGGTTATTAACGCTGGTGGACATTTGTTAATTACTGCAGATCATGGTAACTGTGAGCAGATGCAAGATTACGAAAGTGGTCAGGTGCATACTCAGCATACTACTGAGCAGGTGCCTTTGATTTATGTTGGTGATAAAAAGGTGACAGTCCGTGAAGGCGGTAAATTAAGTGATGTGGCCCCAACTATCTTAGGTCTAATGGGTCTTGAAGTGCCTAAAGAGATGACAGGGATCAACTTGTTAGAAGCTAAATAACTCATTAAAGTCAGTCTAGGGCTATATATAATATCTTCACTACCACTGATAGTAGAGTATGCGATGCAATTTGACTCTCCTCAAATCTTAGCAAAAAATCAGGAGTGTATCACTCCTAACAAGTATAGATTAGCTATGCTAAATGGGCGTAAGCTTAGTCAAGTAGCAAGTCTTGCGCTGTTATCCTTGTCGGTTACTATCAGTGGCTGCTCTTCTATGGGGCAGACACAAGTCTCTGAATCTGATAGCAGAGCTACTAAGTCTGTTATTTCGGAGACAGGGTCAACTGCTCAACCCAGCTCACAGGCGGCAAAAAAGCTGAATGATTTGGCCGTTAGTGCCAAAAAATCAGAAGATGCCTGTGAAGGTGAGTGCGGTGATGTGAATGCTATTACTCATCCTGATGAAGGGGTGGAGAATTCTGATGAAGGGGTGGAGAGTTATGAGGACATAGATTCGCAGCCGGCATTTATTGATGTAGAAGAAGATGACATTGATATTGATGATGAAGTTGAAGGTGAGCGGTTAGGGGTAGAGCATGTTCCTTTGAATGCCATATCACCACAGACTATACAAGCTTTTGTAGAGGTTATCGATGTCATTCGTCATGATTATGTGAGACCTGTCAATGATGAGATGCTTTTTCAACAAGCCATAACAGGTATGTTAGAAAAGCTAGATAAGCATGCTGAATACTTAACCCCAGAGAGTTATGATAATCTGCGTAGCTTCACGGATGGCGAAATAGCCCAAGTGGGTTTGGTGGTGAAATATAACCCTAACCAGCAAGTTTGGGAGGTCAGCTCTGTCTTAAGTCAGTCTTCTGCACAGCAAGCAGGGATTAAGATTGGTGATAGGTTATTACGTGTTAAAAATGCGGAACTAACCTCAGATATGACAGAGCAAGATATACAGCAGCTACTTTCTGGCATTGCAGGCTCTCAAGTTGAGGTCACCGTAATGAATGCCCAAGGAGGGTCACGGCGCAATATAACTTTGCAGCGTAATTTAGCCGCTAATAATGAATTGACTGTGACTGTTAAAGACACCATCGCTATAATCCGCTTACCTGTTTTTCAGAACGGCTCTAAAGATCAATTAATTGGTGCCTTAAAAAAAACGGGAACGGCGGTAACAGGCGTGGTTATTGATGTGCGTAATAATCCAGGAGGGGTGTTGTCATCTGCGGTTGATATCGCCAGTTTGTTTATCAAAGAAGGCGATCTGATTCAGGTAAGAAGTCGTACTAATAACGGTCAGATGATTAAGCCTAAAGGTAAGCCATACCTCTCTGATTTACCAGTAATTGTGCTACAAAATCGCTATTCTGCTTCTGCAGCGGAAGTGCTGGCAAGTAGTTTTAAAAGCAATAAGCGGGCGAAGATTGTGGGTGAGCAAAGCTTTGGAAAGGGCACTGTGCAAGAAGTGGTGCCTCTGGAGTCAGGTGGGGGTATCAAGCTTACAGTTGCAGAATACCGTAGTGCTAAGGGTGAGCTTATAGACGGAATTGGGGTCAAGCCTGATATAGTGCTGGCTCATGATGGTTCAGATTGGCAGCAGACTGCAGTGAACCTCTTATTGTCTCAAGACCGGCCATTAGGCATTAAATTTGATACAAATTTCGATGATGATGGTAGTATGCTCAATGACTATTAGTGGTTAGAGAGAGTAGTGATTAATTAAAGAGAGCTTCTATTATAGAAGCTCTCTTTTTTATTGGTTAAGCGTTATTGGTTAAGCGTTATTATTAATTACTCATGCTTCGGTTAAGGAGTGATTAAACCATGACGCATGGCTAAGTGGGTCAGCTTCACATCACTGTCTACCCCGACTTTTTCAAAGATGCGATAACGGTAAGTATTGACTGTTTTTACGCTAACGAACAGCTGGTCAGCGATTTGTTGTGGGCTTTGACAGTTCACTACCATCATCGCTACCTGTTTTTCTCTTTCGCTCAATCTATCAAAAGGCGACTCTTCATTGTCCGTTAATAGCATATCTGCCAGCTGCTCTGCCACATCACTACTAAAGTATTTACTGCCTTGATACACTTTTTTGATAGCTTTGATCATTTCTGCTAAAGGGGTGCCTTTGGTGATATAGCCATTGACTCCCGCTTTTAATAACATCGAAGGGTAGGGCTGTGAAGAGACACTACTCACTGCTAAAATCTTTACTTTTTCATCAAACTGGCGTAAGCGTTTTGTGGCTTCGACACCGCCAATATTTGGCATATTTACATCCAATAAGACCACATCTGGGCCAAGTGCTTTAACCATTCTAATAGCAGCTTCACCACTGTCAGCTTCACCAATGACCTCAATATCAGGATCATCAGCTAGCATCCTACTTATGCCCATTCTTACTAAGTCGTGGTCATCAACCACCAAAACTTTAATCATATTATTTTCCCAAGAGAACGTACAAAATCATAGTATTAGTAATTTTATGTTGCTGTAGCGTAAAAGAAATGTTTTGAATTGACACCGTACCTTAATCCCATCTTTTAAAGTGGAATTAACACTTAACGACTAAGATTAATGATGTTAAGATAATTAACACATTGGCTTTATTTAGTATTAGTATGGTGTTTTAGTTTATAAATTAGTACTAATGTTTGTAAATTTGATTTTGCCATAAGTATTAAATACAAGGCACTCAATAAATATTAATATATAAAACTTATAACTGCAGTGCTTGATTGATAATTTTTAAATTTGTTTCAGTGCATTCCAGTGTCAATAGATTTATCTATTAGGTCAATAACATCATACCTGTAATTAACCTGATAGTTAATTATTCTTTTTACAATATTTTACGACTCAAGTGGGATGAAATATGAGCATAAATAAATCTTTCAATAAATCTTTTATCTTTGTTTGCATCGCATTGGGTCTGGGTACAGCAAGTTCCGTCTCTA
>JAHHUJ010000181.1 GCA_020024075.1 Psychrobacter sp. | reverse complement strand
GCTCTTCGAGTTTAGCTTGCTCTTCGAGTTTAGCTTGCTCTTCGAGTTTAGCTTGCTCTTCGAGTTTAGCTTGTTCTTTAAGCTCAGCTTCTGCCTCTAACTTGGCTTTATCCTCTGACTTTGTTGCTTCTGCTATCGTGTTGGTTCTCTCCACTTCACCTGCAACGGGGACAAGCTCAATCGCCTCGGTAACAGGCGTAACGGTACTATCACCGTCTGCTTTAACAATAACTGCTTCCTCTGCGCTACTTGCTTCATTTGCTACAATGGAGGCTTGATTGTAAGCTTGTACTAATTCAAACTTGAAGACGGCAAAGCTTACTTTATCGCCCTCATTAATATACTTGGATTTGTCAGGTTCAATACGATTGTCATTAATGAAAGTACCATTTGAGGAGCCTAAATCTTTAACATAAACTTTGCCATTTAATACCGTTAACTGAGCATGATTACGCGACACCTGCTTACTTCCGAGCACGACATCATTGTCTTTACCCCGACCGACCTTCACAATATCATCAATATCTATAACCAAACCGCCTAGCGCCTCAGTAACCGCACTAAGTTGCCATTGTTTGTTTGCAGAATCTGTAGGGTTAGTCATAGAAAGCCTCAATTTAATCTAGTCTTAAAATATTTATTTATTATTACATTATCTTGGTTTTAGATTAATGTCTTATTGTATTTAATACGTTTGTATCTGAATACAAATACTAGACACATCTAAACATACATCTTTAAAATTTAAAAGGGTAATAAAAAGTCTGAATGACTTGTCAACTTTTTATCAACCATAGGCTGAATAGGCAATCATTAATACGGCAATAAGTAGTAAGACAAGGGCTATGCGCGTGACTAACACTTTTGCCGTATCCGAGTCTATCGATTGTGTGTTTTCATATTTATGTAATATTTTTTGATTTATCAATTGCTGTTTTGCCGATTGTTTATTATCAATAGGCTCATCTGATTCATAGGACAATGCTTCATTAAACGATTCATCTGGAACGAATAAAAAGATACCCGCCCCTATCACATATAAAAAACCAACGTTAAAGAAAAAATCACGACTGCCTGCACCATGCTCGATGCTGGCAAAAATGGATAAAAATAAAATAGCAATAATATAAATTAGCTTACCTATGCCATTTTTAAATACTAAAAATGTGCCTGACAGAGCGATTAAACCCATGCCAATGACGATGTAATTGACGTCCCAAACACCTAGCATTAATAGACCATAGATAGTCAATAACGCACCAACAGTTGTAGACCGTATTGAGTCAATCCTTTGACTCGTAACTATCAGTATCGCCAAAGCTACTAAGATTGCGAAAACGCCTATACCCTTGAATAAGGCAATATCCTGAGCCGACTCCATAAAGCTTAATTCGCTATCCATGCCTGTATCCGCATAGCTCATAATGGGTAAAGCTATAATGCTGAGTAAGATAGGCCGTAAAGACACAGGCAAAGTTGTTTTAGAAACACAATACTGATGCTTAATAATTAATGCTCGCGCGTGTTGCTAAACGTCACCTCAGGATAACGATCCTGCATCAATTGTAAATTAACTCGGCTGGGCGCAAGGTAAGTCAAGTATCCGCCGCCATCAAGAGACAGTTGGTCATGCGCCTTTTTCTTAAACTTCGCCAATGCTATCTCATCATCACAATGTATCCAGCGTACCGTAGCGATAGAAACTGGCTCAAACGTACACTGTACTTTATACTCTTCTTTTAGGCGATGCGCCACCACTTCAAACTGGAGTACACCGACTGCACCTAATATTAAGTCATTACTAATTTGCGGCATAAAGACTTGGGTTGCGCCTTCTTCACTAAGCTGCTGTAGACCTTTTTGCAGTGCTTTAGACTTTAAGGGGTCACGTAACACCACACGGCGGAACAATTCGGGCGCAAAATGCGGAATACCAGTGAAACTTAATTCTTCACCCTCAGTAAAGCTATCGCCAATACCAATCGTACCATGATTGTGCAAACCAATGATATCACCTGGATAAGCTTCTTCCAGTGCGGTACGGTCGCCAGCTAGAAACGTTAACGCATCCGTAATACGCACGTCTTTACCCAAGCGCACATGGCGCATTTTCATGCCCTTCTCGTACTTACCTGAACATACTCGCAAGAAGGCAATACGATCACGGTGGCGAGGATCCATATTAGCTTGTATCTTAAACACAAATCCACTAAATTCGGGTTCGGTGGCTTGTATTGTACGCTCATTGGCTGGATGGTCTTTGGGCGGTGGTGCATACTCAATTAAGGTATCAAGCACCATATTAACGCCAAAGTTACCCAGTGCGGTGCCAAATAATACAGGCGTCATCTCACCCTTTAAGAACATATCAACATCAAAGTCCTCAAGCGCCATTTGCACGAGCTCTAGCGACTCTTCAAAGGCAGCAAACGCAAGCTCTCCTAAACGCTGTCTGACATCAGGATAATCATAGCCTTCGCGCGTTTCAATTTCGGTAATCTCACCGCCATGACCTTTTTCATAAAAGTAGGTTTTATTTTCGGTCAGATGATATACACCGACAAAATCTTGCCCCATGCCTACAGGCCAAGTTAATGGCACACATTTAATGCCCAGTACGGTTTCAATTTCACTTAACAAATCAAGTGGATCACGAATCTGACGGTCTAATTTATTTACAAACGAGATAATGGGCGTGTCACGCATGCGGCACACTTCCATTAATTTGACGGTACGCGCCTCCACCCCTTTTGCGCCATCAATCATCATGAGCGCACTGTCCACCGCTGTTAAAGTGCGGTAGGTGTCCTCACTAAAGTCAGCGTGACCTGGGGTGTCGAGCAAGTTAACAATATGCTTTTTGTACGGAAACTGCATAACCGAGGTGGTAATTGAGATGCCACGCTCTTTTTCCATACTCATCCAGTCAGATGTGGCGTGGCGGTCGGACTTACGACCTTTAATTTCACCTGTGACCTGAATGGCTTGACCCCATAGTAGGAGCTTTTCAGTCATGGTGGTTTTACCGGCATCGGGATGCGAGATAATGGCAAAAGTGCGGCGTTTGGCGACTTCTTTGGCTAATATTTTAGGATCTACGCTCATAGTTTGGCTTCAGCTTACATATATTGATTGACATGAATGGGCTTATTGTAGCGGATTTAGCGCAGAGATGCAGAATTTGACGCTATAAATAGTCAATTGTCCTTAACTAAAAACACGCTTTAGCAATCACTAAAGCGTGTTTTGTCAGATAAAATAAAACGAGATCGGCTCAGCTCATGCAGTGATACCCTCTTAATAATACTTTGGAATTTCAGCCTCTAAGAATTCTGCTGCAGTGTCATTAATGTACTTACAATCGACTACTGCGTTAAATGGATTTATATTCTTATCGTAATAATATCTTTTATTTGCTTCATAGTAAGTTTCGTATTCTATCGTATCCCACTTACCTGTTTTTAATTCTATTCCACTAACATAGCGCTCTGTACCATCCTCATTTTTATAAACCAAGCGTCTGACTTCATACGCATTATTGGTACCTACCATATCCGTTACAAAATAGTCGTAGTCAACATCTGGTTCAATAGCCTCTCTCTCCCATTCATCTAAGTCTTTCTCAAAAAAACCATATCCGCCAGTTTTGTATAAGTATAACGATGTGTCAGTCACTTTATATGTTGGCACAAAGCAGATAGACCCTTCTGGAAAAGCCAACTCGTCAGGTAAATCATCTAATCGATTGAAAAAAGTAACCACACCTTTGCCATCTATATCGGCTTGTCTACTTTGCGCAGCCGTATGCCCAGATAAATCAAAAGCAGTATAATGCTTACTATAACGAGCTGTCTTACCAGACTCCTCATCTGTCATTGTATAATGGAGCGTCGTGCCCTCTAAACTAATAACAGCTTCTTCCTCACTTGAAGAGAATCCTTCTGCCTGCGCAAAAAAGGTTTTTGAACCCGTGTCAGAAAGATGAGTTGATCCATCATCGTAATGCTCAATATACTCTATGTCAGGAGTATCAGGAGTAATAATTACAGGTGGAGGAAGATCAGGAACAGAAACATCTGGAAAATCAGGAACCGTTAAAGGCTCAATAATAGATGTATGCTCAGACGCATCATCGGTTGTCGATGCCGAATACAAAGCCATGGTTGCAATAGGCTCTACATCCGCTCTACTTACTTCTACCCTCTCCCACTCTCCAGAATAGAAAAACTTATGATCGCCAAGCTCGAAATATCTACTTTTAGTTTCATCTGATTGACTCTCGTTAGCCTGATGTCTACCAATAATAGAACCACCATGCTCTAAAGACTCTGAGAAATAGTTAAGTTCAATCTTATCAATATCAGGTTGATAACAGGAAGTAGTTAACATTGCGATACCTATCGCTAATGCTAATGGTTTAAGAGTCGTTGGGTTAAAACCTTTGAATAATGACATTAGGGTTCCTTAATGAATTTAAAAGATGTTAGGTTGCATATTTTGC
>JAHHUJ010000180.1 GCA_020024075.1 Psychrobacter sp. | reverse complement strand
TAGTGTTTTCTTCCCAGTCGGCATCCTCTACCATTTCAGCAGGATCAACGCCATCTTCCAAAAATAGCTGCGGGGCATAGTGACCATCGTCATCATCACTTGACTGAGCTTCAAACGAAGCGTCATAGGAAGTCAGTCGTGACTCCATTTCCAGAACCTGCTTACGGGTCACATTTAAGTCAGCCGCAATTGCATCCGCTTCCTCTAAGGTTAGCTGATTGTTGGTTTTCTTTAAGCTGCGTAAGTTAAAGAAAAGCTTGCGATGTGCCTTAGTAGTTGCCACCTTCACAATGCGCCAGTTACGGATAACAAACTCGTGAATCTCAGCTTTAATCCAGTGTACAGCAAAAGAGACCAGACGCACCCCTTTATTTGGGTCAAAGCGTTTCACCGCTTTCATCAAGCCTAGGTTACCCTCTTGAATCAGGTCTGCTTGTGGCAAGCCATAGCCTGAGTAACTACGTGCAATGTGAATCACAAAGCGTAGGTGTGACATAACCAAAATTCGCGCCGCTTCAACGTCACCCTCATTGTAGTATCGATGCGCAAGCTCTTGTTCTTGTTCTGGAGTTAAGATAGGAATCTGCTGTACTGAGTTCATGTAAGCGCCCAGATTAATACCTGGTGCTGACAAATTCACAGGCATAGCAGGAACCAAATCCCGAGTACTGGTATTGGGATATTCGCTGACCCAGTCTTCAGTGTGCGTGACTTCTTGGGTTAAGATATCATCATCAAGCTCATCATAGGACAAGTCTTCCTGATCTATGTCTATAATATCTACCGGCTCGACATCCTTGGAATCTACTGGTTTTGCCGTGTCTTTTTTCTTTGTCTTAGGAGTAGCCATATTTTGACCTTCAAAGTAATAACTTTATTGAGATCTATTGTAAAGGATAGCACCCCCTAGTTACCATTCGTTTTGGTAATGATGAGGTGAAAGATTGTATCGAGTTTTTCTAAACCATCAGTCGAGTCTTCATCGGTGCGGGTACTAAGTAGCAACTGTAACCCCTCTTGTTGGCAAAATGCGGCCAAATCTGTTTGAGAATTGGGGTCTGTAGCTAGGATATAAACACTCTCTGAGGGCGGTAATGAGCGCAGTGCTACCTTAGTTTTTAATAAAGGCATGGGACAGGCCATACCTCGTCCATCGACTAAGGCTGAGATTGTTAGCGGCGGAGTAGCAGCCTTAAGAGTCTCTAGGTCGCTGTCACTAAAGGTATCGAGGTAGCTTTGTATTAAAGCCTGATGCTCACTATTTGCTAAGTTAATATTTATCATAGAAGGCCATCTTATTAAGTAAAGGTATTAATTAACGGGAATAAAAGTAATATTCAGCGAAAAGAGTCACTATTATAAAGGAGTAACTATTATAAAAAATTACACCACAGATAAGAGGGTATAAGGTTAACCAGTTAACATGGTATTATCAAAAGTGGGTTTAATAATGATGATTAATAGGTAAAATTCAAGCCGACCTCCTAATGCTTTAAGACTACTAATAAATTTTAAGACTGCTAATAAGTTACGGATAATAATTTAAGGAATAGATACTTGCTCCCTTTTCAGCCAAAGACTCGAGACAAACGCTCTGTATTTAAGCTGCCCTTCAATATTATCAAGCAGAAGGTGGCGGTGACAGGTTTCTTATTGGCTGGGATAGTAGTCATAGCTCCCTCAGCCACAGCTAAGATGGAGGTGGAGCATAGCCAAGTTAGCCATCAGTGGTCTGAAACCACCCCCTTATTTTCTAGCTCAAATCTCAAGGAGTCTCCTACATTTAGCTTACCAGAGTTGGGTAGTGGGGGAGGTCGTTTTATTGAAGTCAATAAGCATAAAGCTTTGGGTGAGTGGTCCTTACAGAATCTGGCGAGAAGCGCCCCTTTAATTAACGATCCTTGGTCGCAAGAGCAACTAGAATCGATGGCTTGGAAAATTAATGCCCAAGCTCGAAACCAGGCTCCTTTAGCTTTAATGGTAATCAATGATACCAGTATTAATGCCTTTGCTATCCCAGGTGGGGTGATGGGTATTCATACGGGGACCGTCATGGAATCCAATAGCTTGGACGAGGTTGCCAGTGTTATTGCCCATGAGGTAGCACATTTAAGTCAGCGACATTACGAGCATCGAGATGAAGCTGGTCGAAAAGCACTGCTGATGCAAATTGGTGGAATACTGGCAGCCATTGCTGCTTCAGCGGCAGATGGTGATGCGGCGGCAGCGGTGATGATGGGCAGTCAAACGGCAGCCTTGAATGCGCAAATGGCATTTAGCCGTAGTAATGAGCGTGAGGCGGATCGCATTGGGATGCAATTAATGGCGAAGGCAGGTTACGATCCTAGGGCCATGCCGAAGTTCTTTGGTACTTTGGACAAAAAGACTCAGTTAAATATGAGTGATAATGCTTATCTGCCAAGCTTTATTATGACTCACCCTTTAAGCTCTGAGCGGCTGAGTGAGGCACAAAGTAGGGCCAACAGCTACCCAACCTTGGGGCTGGATAGTCAGCGTCATCAACTTAGTTTTGAGCTGCTGAAGTGGCGACTAAAAGTGTTATCCAATCAGGCGACAGAAAATGAGCTTGTAGTCACTGCTACAAAAAATAAAGGAGCAGAACTGGCTTTGGCTTACTGGTATGCCAAGCAAGGTCGCTATCAAGAGGCCCAAAATAGACTCAATAAATTAAAGCGGATAGCCATTACCGCTTCTGCTGCCGACAAAATAAACTTCGATATTTTACTGGCCATTACTGAAGCTCAGGTGGCAGGTTTGCAAGGCAAATGGCAACTCGCTGACAAGACCCTGACTCCTTATTACAATTTGTACCCTGAGCGTCGTGATCTTAAATTATTAATGGCTGATGCCTGGTTACAGCTTGGCAAGTATAATGAAGTTGTCAGCTTGATGAAGCCTATTATACAAAGTAGACCTCATGATTTAGAAGGCTTATACCGTATCCAGCGTGCTTATGAATTGATGGCGATTGATAGGAAGGCCAGTGATAACGGGGCTACTACACAAGTATTGGTCAAAGAGATAGCCGCAATAAACGCCTTGCGTTATCGAGCCAAAGGTGAGTTGTGGCGCGGCAGATATAACGATGCTTTGGTGTCTTTACAGCAGGCAAAAAAACAAGTTGAAGATTTAAGCGCCAGCGCTAATACAGTGACTTTTAACCCTAAACCTTTATTAGCTAATATCAATAATGAGATGGCAGAGGTAAAAACAGCCAGAGACTTTCGTCCCTAGCTGCTGTTATTAATTAGGCTCTTATAAATACTATTAGGCCCTTATGGATAATAAGACCCACAACAAGCTAAAAAATATGGATTATCCCATTAAAGCTTTTTTTACCAGTTGCGACATTATCGCTGGGTCAGCACGGCCAGCGGTTTTTGACTTTAGAGCTCCCATAACTTTACCCATATCTTGCATTGAGCTGGCACCTTGAGCCGCTATTTCTTCGTTGATTAGAGTGGTCAATTCTGCCTCACTCATTTGCTGTGGCATGAACTCGTTGATGATATCAATTTCAAACTGCTCTTTTTGTGCTAAGTCTTCACGGCCATTTTCTTGGAACACCGTTAAGGATTCATGGCGCTGTTTTAACTGCTTCTGTAAGATCTCTAGTACCCCAGCATCATCTAAGTCAATCTTGCGATCAATTTCAATTTGTTTGATTACAGACTGTACGTTACGTAACACTTTGACTTTCTCTAGTTCACGGGCTTTCATTGAAGTTTTTACTTGTTCGGTGATGCGGTCTTTTAAGGCACTCATGGCTTATTCCTATTTTGTTATGGTTATCAAATCAGTTATTAGTATCGGCTAATACCAAGTATTTTACCGTTATAATTTTGCTATAAAATAGTTTTTATATAAAATTTTAGCACAAAAAAACCACCTTTATTAAGTCGCCTCAAGCAAAGTATGCGAGGTAGGCGACAAAATAAGGTGGTTTTTTAATCAATTACCAAAACACTGGGGTTTTGGCAGCTCTAAACTCAACTAGTATCTAAATGATACTAAGAGTAATAGAGTTGATTAGTACATACGAGTTGTACGGATAGACTCGCGCTGTAATTTCTTTTTGTAGCGTTTTACGGCTGCTGCCTTTTTACGCTTACGCTCTTGCGTTGGCTTTTCGTAAAACTCGCGCTTACGTACATCAGATAAAACACCAGCTTTTTCGCAGGCACGCTTGAAGCGACGGATAGCGATATCAACAGGTTCGTTCTCTTTAACCTTAACTGAAGGCATGCAGACTCCTTAATAAATAGTGGGAATTAGAGACTAGGGACATTAACAATGCTGTGTGATTGGTATTAGCCGTAGTGTCTCATTGGGGTACGGCATCAGCTATTGTTAGGATAAAATCATTCATTCTATACATACGAATGCTAGAATAAGAGCGAGATTATACTAAAATGGTAGTCAAATGTCAAGTTTGGTGAGATGGCTCTTTTATCTGTATTTATCTGTAAAATCGAGCCAGTTTCAGTTAACAGTTTTATTTTATAGGGTTTATAGGTTTATTTGTGCAGGGTAATTGGTAGTTATCTGTTTAATAGTAAGTAAGCATAAATGTTAATAAT
>JAHHUJ010000018.1 GCA_020024075.1 Psychrobacter sp. | reverse complement strand
AAAAAGACGGTGTGAATATTTCACGCCGTTTTTTGTATCTAGTTCTTTATCCTCTCTTTCTTCAAACCTGGAAGCGGTCTGCTTAGATAATCTAGTCAGGGTGTCAAATGACTTTATATTGGTCAACTATGGCAAATCCCTGTAAAATAAGAAGCCATCTATTTGGTGACAATGGGCTTCTAACGTTTGCCGTGTTTGGTGCAAACTGTCTGCAGCTCAATTAGGGGCAGAAGTTTAGCTCTTTAATAAGCAGGCAAACGTTAGAGGCTAAAATAAGTCTCAATAGATGTGTTACCCCTTTATATTTGCTAATTTATAAAAATAGGAAAAATTAATGTCAATGTTCAATACCATTTCTCGAGAGTTCCAATATGGCAACCAGCAAGTAATTATTGAAACCGGTCGTATCGCTAGACAAGCTAACTCAGTGCTGGTGCATATGGGTGGGGTTTCAGTATTGGTAGCGGCTGTGGTTAAGAATGAAGCCAAAGAAGGCCAAAACTTCTTCCCACTGACCGTTAACTATCAAGAAAAAATGTATGCAGCAGGTAAAATCCCTGGTGCTTACGGCAAGCGTGAAGGTCGTCCAACTGAATTTGAAACACTAACTTCTCGTTTAATTGACCGTCCAATTCGTCCTTTATTCCCTGAAGGCTATGTAAACGAAATTCAAATCACAGCTACTGTGGTATCAAGTGATAAAAAGCACTATGCTGATATCGCTGCTATGATTGGTGCTTCTGCGGCACTGGCTATCTCAGATGCGCCTTTCAATGGCCCTATCGGTGGTGCTCGTGTAGGTTTCATTAATGGTGAATATGTACTGAACCCATCTATCGAAGAGCTTGAAAACAGTGATCTTGATCTGGTAGTAGCAGGTACTAAATCTGCGGTATTAATGGTTGAATCAGAAGCCGCTGAGCTTTCTGAAGATCAAATGTTAGGCGCTGTATTATACGGTCATGAGCAGCAACAGATTGTTATCGATAACATCGTTGAGCTGGCTAAAGCAGTAGGTACTGAAAAGCAAGTCTTTGAATCTCCTCAACTTGACGCTGAGCTAAAAGAGAAAGTGGTTTCACAATTCGGCGAACAGGTAGCTGAAGCCTATTCTATCGCTGATAAGCAAGACCGTTATGAAAAGCTTGATGAGATCAAAGCTGCTGCTATCGAAGCTTTAGCAGGTGATCCTGAAGCGGAAGAGTTTAGCGAGAAAGAATCTCAAATCAAAGATATTTATGACGATCTTAAATACCGCACTGTTCGTGATGCCATTCTTTCTGGTAAGCCACGTATCGATGGTCGTGACTTAGACACAGTTCGTGCGCTTGATATCCAAGTAGGGGTATTACCTTATACTCACGGTTCAGCTTTATTTACCCGTGGTGAGACTCAGGCTTTAGTAACTACTACTTTGGGTAACTCACGTGATGTGAACTTAATTGATTCATTAGCGGGTACTATCCAAGATCACTTCATGCTGCATTACAACTTCCCACACTTCTCAGTAGGTGAGACAGGTCGTGAAGGGGTGCCAAAGCGTCGTGAAATTGGTCATGGTCGTCTAGCTCGTCGTGGTGTTCAAGCCATGCTTCCTGACAGTGATCGCTTCCCATATGTAATCCGTGTGGTGTCTGAGATTACTGAATCTAACGGTTCTTCTTCTATGGCTTCAGTTTGTGGCGCGAGCCTTGCATTAATGGACGCTGGAGTACCAATGAAAGCCCCTGTGGCTGGTATTGCTATGGGTCTGGTTAAAGAAGGCGATCGTTTTGCAGTCTTATCAGACATCTTGGGTGATGAAGATCACTTAGGCGATATGGACTTTAAAGTGGCTGGTAGTAAAGATGGTATCACTGCACTTCAAATGGATATCAAAATCGAAGGTATCACCCCAGATATTATGGAAAAAGCGCTTGAGCAGGCACACGCCGGTCGTATCCATATCCTAAATGCAATGAATGAAGTATTGCCAGCAAGCCGTACTGAAATCAACGCTCACGCGCCTAACTATGCCGTTATGGAAATTAACTCAGATAAGATCCGTGACGTGATTGGTAAAGGCGGCGCAACTATCCGTCAGCTAACTGAAGACACAGGGGCGGTTATCGATATCGATGACAATGGCACCATCCGTATCTTTGGTGAGAACAAAGCAGCTACTAAAGAAGCTATCCGCCAGATTGAAGCGTTAACTGCGGAAGTTGAAGTAGGTAAGGTCTATAAAGGTACCGTAGCTCGCGTTGTGGACTTTGGTGCATTCGTAACCGTATTACCAGGCACTGATGGTTTAGTCCATATCTCACAAATCTCAGATGAGCGTGTAGAAAACGTTTCTGACTATCTAAGTGAAGGTCAAGAAATCAATGTATTGGTTCAAGACGTTGATAACCGTGGCCGTATTAAGCTAACTATGAAAGGCGTTGAGCAAGAGTAAGCTTAGTTGGTATGACTTAAAGATAGTCATTGCAAAGTAGT
The DNA here is from genome assembly GCA_020024075.1 of Psychrobacter sp. Classification (GTDB taxonomy): domain Bacteria; phylum Pseudomonadota; class Gammaproteobacteria; order Pseudomonadales; family Moraxellaceae; genus Psychrobacter. The sequence continues at coordinate 13,786 of JAHHUJ010000018.1, read as the reverse complement.
CGTTAAATAATACAGAAGCCACCTCATTTGAGGTGGCTTTTTTTATGTGTAAATTTAATAGATTTGATAATTAAGTGATGACGACAGCTTGTTAGATATATATCAAACCACTGTGTTTAATGCTTTATTTTTCGCCATAGTTTTACTAAGGCGTTATCTGGAAATATGTTGGCTCTATTATTACTACGCAGGATATCTATAGCATGGTTAAAGTAGTCTAATTGGTTGTCCATGGTTACAGAAGAGTTCTCGAGTTCATTATAGTTAGAATTAGGCAGTAATCGGGTAAAATCGTAACTGACCCCTTCATAATTCTTATGACAGGATAGACACTTATAAAAGTGACCTTGGACGGACTCAGGGACGGCTAAACCACTACAGCTACATCGCATTGAGTGTTTTTCTATTATTGCAACAATATTATTAATTAACTTTCCATCTTTATTAGAAGCTTTTTCCATTGCTATATCCAATAATCTATATTTAAGATTTATCTAATTATTGATACTGTTTATTGGTTTTCTCTTTCTTTACTTTGATAATAATTATTAATCAACTGCGACTATAGTTACACAATAGCAATAGTTAAGCAACTTAAATATCTCTGTTAATCTTTAGTTAAGTTTTCCTAATCTATTGGAATTTCATCCGAGACGACTATAAGCCTGATATATCTGCCTGACTTAACTAATCTCATCACGGCTCCATTAAGTATCTACAAGTAATGAAACTTAGTATCTAAATTGTCTTTTTCCTTAAGTTTAAACTTTTGTTGTTGTTAATCCAAAGCAATATATTATGTTACATAAAAGATCAGACTGAGTTTGCCTCCTAGATTAACAGACCAAGCGCAACGTTAGTGGGCATAATTGATGATAAAAAAACTAGCAATAAGATAGCATTTATTGAATAATAATGAGAACGATAATCAATAATATTATACTTTGTCATGGTATTGTCACAATAATCTGATTATATAAATATAGCTTTGATTTTATTGTAAATTTCCATAAAATTTACAATAGCTAATAAATCTGGCTGTAAGGGCGTATCAAGCCTGTACTATTCTATTTTTTGTTAAATCAATTAGGTAGTTTCATTTATTAATCCATATCATAAAAGGGCACAGTTATGACTACTGAAACAAAAAAAGGTTTTAAACTTTCCTCTCAGGGCCGGATAGCAAGCGCAGTTAGTATGGCTTTAGTATTGCCTATGCTGAGTGTGGCAGCACTTGCTGATAATATTAGACCTGTGGGCGACACCTCAGTTAGCCAAGTAGGCAATGTGGATGTTGTTAATATTGCAAATCCAAATTCTCAGGGCCTTTCACACAACAAATATAAAGATTTTAATGTTAGTAAGTCTGGGGCAGTACTAAATAACTCTCTACAATCAGGCCAGTCGCAGCTTGCGGGTCAACTTGATGCCAACACAAACTTATCTGAATCAGCTTCGGTTATTTTGAATGAAGTTGTTTCAAAAAATCCATCACTATTGTTAGGGCAACAAGAAGTGTTTGGTATGGCAGCTGATTATATTTTGGCTAACCCCAATGGTATTAGCGGTGAAAATATTGGTTTTATTAACACCAATCGTGCTTCTTTAGTAGTGGGTAAACCTACTATTGAAGAGGAACGTCTGGCCGGCTTTAGTGTGGGCGATCGTAATAATAAAACCTTGGCTTTAAGCGGTGATATTGACGGGGATAAACGTTTAGATTTATTAGCTCCTAAGATTGATATCAATGGCAATATCAAGTCTTCTGAAGCGATTAATGTCATATCAGGTCGTAATAATATTGACTATGACACCCTTCAAGTCACTGACCATGAAAGACGACAGCCACATGTGACCTTAGATGGCCAAATTTTAGGTAGTATGAATTCTGGTCGTATTCGTCTGCATAATACCGATGCCAAAGCTACGCAAACCTTACAAGGCCAGTTTAAGGCCAGCAAGGATTTTGATGCAGCAGCTAATACTTTAAAAGTGGTAGACAGTGAGATTGCCGCAGATAACGTTAGCCTTTCTGGTAGCGATCAGCTATATGTTGGCGGAAACGTACAGACAGAACGTACTGAATTACCAGAGCAAAAACAAAAGCTTGAAGACGGTGTGATTTTAACTAACTCTGGTTACAAAGAAGTTGAAAGCTTTAAAGGATCATCTGTTGCAGGTAACAATGTTGACCTTAAAGGTGGAGATGTAAATATTGAAGGCAGTAATATTGAGGCTGCTAGCATCAACGCTGCTGGTGATACTGTAAATATCATTGGGGTAACTACCACCAACACAGACAGCTCAACTGCACGTAATAGCAAAGGTCTGTGGTTTAATGAGAACGAATCATTAGATAAGTCTCAGGCATACCACCAGTCTAGCCTTAAAGCCTCAGATGATATTAATATCACCTCTAATGATGATACCCATATTGCTGGTGCAGACATTAATGCTGCCAAAGTTGAGCTAACCTCTGGTAATGACTTAGTGGTAACTAGCGAAATTACAGAAAATTCGCACAGTGATATTAATCGTTATAAAAATGAAACTGCAGATCTAAAATCAGGATCACGTACGATTACCACAGCTACTCAAACTGGTAATCAAACCAGCATTACTGGTAGTAATGTTAGCCTAAATAGTGGTAACAACCAGCGTTTAGAAGGGGTTCAACTAAGCGCAGATACTGCTAAGCTAAATAGTGCTAAAGATTTAACAGTGGCTAATAGCAGTGCGAGTAATCGTCAAACTGATGAAGAAGACTTCAAGTATTGGGGCGGTATCGGTGGCGGTGAAACCCACATCAATAACAGCAAACAAACCGCTTTAACCGGCAGTCAAATCACCGCTAATGAGGCTACTTTAGAGTCTGGTAGCAATATTAACGTTACTGCAAGTAGCTTAAAAGCTGATAACAAATTGGCAGTAAATGCTGCAAAAGATTTGAATATCAGTAATGGATTTGCAACTGAGCAAGATAACAAAGAAAACCGTCATGGTTCGGCTTTTAATATTACTGACAAAAAAGATGCCAGCGAGCGTTTGGCTCAAAGCACTGTTGCCAGTAAGTTAGCGGCTGATCAAGTGGACTTACAAGGTGATAATATCCGCTTAACCGGTAGTGATGTAGCGGCAACGGATAATCTAACTGCTACTGCCAACACTTCATTGACTACTAACGCTGCTAACCCAACCGATATTACCAGAACTGAAACTTACGATATCACTTCTGAAGGTAGTGCTTCTAGCAACCTTGATTTAGAAAATAGCCTAAATAAAGTGTTAGAAAATGGTGTTGACGGCTTGTTAAAAGGCGGCTTAATAGCAGAAGGTATTGATAAGCTTAAGAACTTTGAGTTTGAGGCTTCAGGCTCTTTAAAAGGAGTAACTAATCTTACTACCAAAGGTACTGGCGACTCTCGTAATAGCTCATTAACCGCTAATAATGTTGCATTGGCTGCTCAAGATACGGTTAGCCTAAATGGGACTGATATCAAAGCCAATAATAAGGTCACTATTGCGGGTAATAATGTAACCACAGGGGCAACAGAAGCACTGACAGCAGTCAATAGTTCAGTCAATAAAAGTACTGGCCCAGAAGCCTATATCAGAGGCGGATGGAGTGGTGTTGAGGTAGGGGTAAGCCTTGACCACAACCAAATCATTAATGAGCACAATGAATACCAAGCTGCTAACTCAAGCGTTACTGCTGGTAAAGAGGCGACCCTAAGCGCCAAAGAGACTTTAACCAACCAAGGTACACAATTCTCAGCGCCTAAAGTTAATTTAGAAGCTCAAGATGTGATTAATGAAGCTTCGGCTGATCGTGTTGTTGATCGTGTCGTCGTAGCAGGCGGTGATGCCGCTCTAGAAGCTTATGCTGGACTAAAACCTCTTGTAGGCGGCAGCGTTAATTTATCTGGTAAAGGCGAAGGTATTACTAGAGAAGTTACAACTGCTAATACAACCACTATTAATGCTACTGATAGTGCGACTATCCAAGCGACTAATACAGCAGTAGATGCAGGCACACAAATCACGGCTAAATCAATCAACATCAATGCTGATGACTATACAGGTACAGCTGCTTATAACTCTGATGTGACAACCACCCATAGCGGTAGTGGTGATGTTGATATCAGCGTCGGTACTGACGATCTTACCCAAGTAAGCGTGAATGCGGGTGGTAAAGGGACTTATCAGTACCTACAAACCGGCAAATCTAACGCTGTTAAAGGAAACCTAAAAGCAGATACGGTAACTATCAACGCTGGTACTAAAGCCGCAGCAGCTCAAAACGTTACTGCAAAACAATATAACGTGAATGCGGGTGAAGAAGCGCGTATTGCTCAAGATAGCGATAAGAAGTGGACAACGGAAGGTGGTGCTAAACTAGGTGGTTCAACTGGCGTAACCGTTATCCCAGCTGCAGTCTCTACAGGTGTGGGTGTATTACCTTCTGTATCTGGTCAAGCAGGTTTTAACTACTTAGGTGCGGAGGACACCCAAGCCAAAGCGGCTGCAATTGATGCAACTAACTTAAGTGTTCAGGGCGCTCAATTGGCACAAGTGGATGGGGCTACTATTAACTCTGACAATGTGACTATTAAAGGCAACCGAGCTAATATCGCTGCTGCACAAGATACACACCGTGCTGTCGGTGTGGCTATGGATGGCAATGGTGGCTTTGCACCAGATCTATCAAAACTAGGCTTCGGTGCTGATCTTGGTGTGGTTAATGAGACCAGCAACAAAGCCACAGGAGCTACCATTAAAGCCAATAATTTAACAGTTGTTGCCAATGAGGCAGGTGATGCTTTAGTTACTGAAGGTGCGAATATTACCGCAGAGAACATTGACTTGACCAACGCTAACGTAGAAGGCAATGTGCTGGTTAAAGCTGCAGAGTCTAAAGATTACATTGGTAACTTTGGTATTGGTGCTAATCTTGGTGGTAGCGCTGATAAAGAGAGCTTTGAAAGTAGTGCTGTAGGCGCTCATCTAAAGGTTGAAACTGATAACAGTAGCTACTATAAGCTTGGCAACATACAGGCTGATACGATCACCATTAATGGTGGTAACGATATCAGTTTACAAAGCAACCTTACCACAGGTACTTTGAACACAACGGCTGGCAATGGTCTTCACATACGTTCAGCCCAAGATGAGATCGCTAAAGTAGATGTAAATACAGGTCTTAGCCTTGATGGTTCCCCAGTTAAGTTCATTGAGGGTATCACTGCTGGCAATGTGATTGAGGCGCTGACTAATGACTTCAATAACGGTACTATTTTGGGAGTTAGTGCTGCAGGCGAAGCAGGCTTTGAGGTTGATCATCAAAAAACCACGCATCAAGCCAGTGTCAAAGCCGATACGCTTAATGCCAAAGTAGGTAGTGGTGATATTGCTGTTAATGCTGCTAAAGTTAAGGCGACTACTTCAGATCTAGGCGGTGCGACTGTTAGTAGTACTGACAATGATGACTTCAAACATAAAGTAGGTGCTAAAGCTAATGCTAAATCATTTAGTGTCCCTGCTTTTGTCAAAACCATCCCAGGCTTAATCAAAGATGCCTTGGTAGGTAAGCCTGTAGAGGTTAATCTACCGGTCAATATTGATGTGACTCATGATTGGGATGATAAAGATGGTAGCAATACTAAGTCAGACATTAGTTTGTAATTGGCATTAAGCTATTAGTGAAAACAAATTAAATTGTTGAAGTAGCTAATGGTTTATTATGTAATCGTAGGTCAATAGGAGCCCATACCTACCTTAGGTGTGGGCTTTTTATTACCCTCCTATATTGAACCAATTAAGCTTGTCCTATTTACAATAATTTTATCTAAAGTATCTAGTTTTAGATTTAAGCAAAACAACCTAAAAACGGCGACCAGTATTATGTCAGTTCCGACCCCTCAATCTAAATTTTATAATCTGCCTTATACTATGAATATCAGTAATAAGACAATGGTAGTGACTACTGCCATTAGTATGAGTATGGTTGGCATCCTATTGCCATTAACCACTTATGCTGCTAACTCAGACCCACAAGGGGAAATTTTGGATGCAGTACAACCCACTTGGAAGAACTCGGTAGAACAGCAACAGTTATGGCAAGACTCACTACAACAGCAACGAATTGAATCATTACGCCAGTCGCAGCAAGGGCAACAACAGCCAGACTCTAGCGTCAAAGAGGCAGAGTCTAGCAGTAGTTGTTGTTTGCCAGTACAGCGTATTCAACTTGGCGCTATGCCACAGCTGAGTAACAAAGAGCAGAGTAAGCTGCGTAACCAAGCTGAGCAATTATCATCAAGATCAGAGTCTGATGAATTAAAACAAGAGCTCAATCAGTCTTACGCTCAGTGTGTCTCAATCGCTAAGGCCAATGGGCTGATTCGTAGTATTACCAAGGCTTATCTCGATGCAGGGTTTTTTAGTATATCCATTGAGCCAGAGCCCGCTGAGCAGGGAGTTTCTACTTGGCAAGTTTATGTGGCAAAAATCACTGATATAGACAACCAAACGCAGCTACCTACCGCACGACTATTTGACAATATAGTGGGTAAGCCTGCCAATATGGCGACACTCGATCAGGCGGTTAGTAATGCAGAGCGGGTGATAGATGGCCGTTTATTGCTTGATATTTATCCGGTCGGCAAAGATGTGCGTATTAAGGTTTCTCAACAAGGAAAAGTTGATAAAGTAAAAGGTGATATACAATGGCGCTATGACCCAGATGACAGCTACGGTCATAACCAAATAGCATTTCATGGCACTCTAAGTAACGTTTTTGGACAAGCTGACCTGACATCATTTTCGCTGCAACAAAGCTTAACTGACAAATATGGCTATGATGATGATAATCAACGTCGTAGCGCCAGCATTTATAGCACTATACCTAATGGACGCTGGCAGTGGTCTGGTTTATTGGCTGCTGATGAATATACCCGTACCACAAAGCTACCTAATTCTATACTGGAGCAAACAGGTAATAGCTGGCAGGCTAATATACGGGGGGATTATACCTTTCATCGCGACCAAGACAGCATTTCTACAGTATATGGTCATGTTGCTCACCAAGATGTGACCAGTGAGATACAGGGTAGTCGTCTGGATATTCAAAGTCCCACTTTAAGCAGTGCCCGTATTGGCGCCAGTCATACTAAGCTATTTAATAAGTACTCTAAGAGTGACCCCACAAAAGTAACCACAGGGGCGTGGGTAGTGGATTTAAGTGTCGATCAAGGCTTTGGTAATCATGACAATCCAGCCACTGCACAGGGCTTAAGTGATGATTATCTGCGTTGGTTATTGTCTGGATATTTAACTCACCAGCACTCTTTAAGTGCCTCCGGTCAAAATATAGGCTACTGGCAAATGACTCACGAATTACAAGGTCAATATAGCGACGATCAGCTGTATGGGGTAACTCAGCAATCTTTAGGGTCAACTTACTCTGGGGTACGTGGTATTGAAAAAACTTATAATGCTGCCGAGTCTGGTATTACTCTGCGTAACACCTTAAGTTATGAGCCTATGCAGTCAGACTGGCTAACATTTGGAGTACAAAAAGTACGTTGGTCTCCTTATATGGGTGCTGATTATGGTAGGGTCAAAAACTCTGAGGCCGGGTTAAGCGATGATACCAGTGCAGCGTTTAGTGGTACTTTGGGGCTTAAACTAACCGGATATGATGTCAAAAATAACTCACTAGATAGACGCTGGCTACTGGATATCAGTGCTAGCCGGGCGGACGTTGATTATGCTGATAAACGCTATGATGGCACCCAAGATACAGAAGTATCAGCCGCTTGGCAGTGGTTTTTTTAACGCTAACTTTGACTAGGGAATTTCAAATAAAACAGGGTCAAAAAAAAGAGACAGCCAATGGACTGTCTCTTTTTGATTGAGTCTACTGTGACCCAACTAACGTTTACGACTAAACTTGCTCAGTTTTTTATTATTGATTTCACTGATGGCATGGTTAATCTCATCTTCATCTAACGTAGCCACATGCTGCAAGATCTGCATGATATCAGGATTTAGGATGTAATGAGCATGGCGAGCGATATTATTGATGCGCTCATCAAAGGTCAGTACTCCCGTTTCTGGATCATTTTGTACATAGTCTAAGCGTATTAATGTGTTTAAGAAGCTAGTAAATAGAGCACGGTCAAAGAAGTCAGGGATATCATCTGCGTATAACACAGACAGACGTTGACCTAATAGATGACATAGGTCGACTACCTGCTCAGCTGTCAAATTACCTGAGCCTTGTTGTGCCAATAATGCCAAAGACATAAAGTAACGCTCAAGGCTTTGGGATACTGGGGTGGCTAGCATATCTAATTGCTGATATTGCTCACTGTTCTTCTCTGGGGTTCCAAGTACACCATTTCCTAAATCAACCACCATTTCTTGGTCAATTAGGTTGTTCAGCTTCTCATCAATCATGGTTGGCAAGTTACGGGCAGCACGATATAAGAATAGCTCACTTTGTAAGAAAGGATAAAGCTGAGTGACGATGCTATCTAAGTGTTCGCGCTGGATACGACCATTCCTATATACTAGAGCAGATAGGAAAGATGACATGATAAACACATGTAGAATGTTATTTCTAAAATAACTTAAGATAGCCATCTGCTTCGGTAATACTTTGATCATATCGCCTAAGATATGCGGAGTACGCTCTACTAGCTTAAGCTTAATACCATAGTCAATGATAGATTGTGGCGACATATCAGTAATGATAGTGCTCTGAGAATATGGTGAACCATGGGCTATTCTTTGATAAAGAGCCAGTTGCTCACGACAGCTATCTTCATCGAGAGCTGCTTTTGGGGTAGATAATAATACCAATGATAGCAGCGCAATGGGGTTAACCACCGCCGCTTTATTGATATTTTGCATGATTTTTACGCCAAGGTTGTCGACCATAGCCATGGCGTTTTTGCTAAGTGGGGTGTCAGTACGGTCTGCCGGTAAGCTGTTCGGTTTCACATCAAACTTCTCCATGAAGTCCTCCATGAGCAATGGAGTGCCGAAGCTTAGGTGGACGTGACCGAAGATACGCTCAATTTTACGGCTGACTTTTAATAAGCCTAGTATCGACTCTGATTCTTTTGGTTTGCCCTTAAGCTCCCCAATATAAGTACCACCTTCCATGATACGCTCATAGCCAATATAGGTTGGAATAAAGGCCATAGGCTTGTTTGAGCCTCGTAAATGACTGTGTACTGTCATCGAGAGCATACCTAATTTAGGCGGTAATAGACGGCCTGAACGAGAGCGGCCCCCTTCGATGAAGTACTCGATCGGCGTATTGCGCTGAATCAAGGTGTGTAGATATTCACGCAGGACTGCTTTGTATAGCTCATTATCCTTGAAGCTACGGCGGATATAGAATGCAATGGCACTGCGTAATATAGGGCCAAGCACTGGAACGTCTAAGTTGTTTCCAGCAGCCACATACGGTAGGCTTAAGCCTTTTTCAAAAATAACATAACCCAGTAGCAGATAGTCAACATGGCTTCGGTGGCAAGGCACATAGATAAGCTCATGAGTCGTAGCCAATTCACGGACTTTCTCGAAGTGGTGCACCTCAATTCCATCATAAAGCTGAGTCCACAACCAAGTTAAGAATCTGTAAAAGAAGCGGATAACTGAGTAGTTGTAATCATTAGCTATTTCGTTGATATAACCGCGAGCCAGATTTTTGGCCTCATCGAAGCTAATATTTGCAGCCTCTGCCTCTTTTTGGCAAGCATAATTAATCGCAGGTGAGTTAATTAGTTTATCAACTAAGTTACGTCTATCTGACAAGTCTGGGCCAATCATACTTTGGCGCTGGCTGTCCAAATAAGCATTTAGCTTATGTTGTACCAATAAGGCTAAGCTGAAATTCGCCTCTGAGGCAGTAACTAAGGCGGTAGAGGTCGATAGCCCATTGGCTTCAACGTTTCTTTTGGCCTGAAGTAGCAGTTCTTTGTCACTGTTTGACAGATCACTGTCTTTTAGATCCACAGCATCAAATAACTGTTGGCTCAGTTGCTGTGATTGATCAGTAGTAGTGCTTGTATTTGGCGTAGACAATGAGTCTATTAAATCATGCAAAGACTGAGGGGGGTGAAACTGAACGAAGGTATCACGTCCCATCATGCCGATATTAAACAGCTGTTTTGTAATAGAAGGCTCTTCCCAGTTATCCGCCATTAGAAGCTTAAACAAAGAGTCTTCATTATCTGGCGCACGACCCCATAAAATTGAGACTGGCACTAGATTAATTTTTATGTCTGGGTTTTCACGACAAGCCGTGACTAGGCGTGCTAATCTTGGAGAGACTTTACGACCATCTGCATTAGGATGGTTGAGAAAAATAATTGCCGCATTTTCATTAATATTAAAGGCAGGGCTTTCGACACCTACCAAAGCAGGGGGAAAGCCATGCTCTTTAGTCTGTAAGTCGACTAATATACTATTGGAACGGGAGTACTCGCGTAGCACATAAAAGGTGAGTGTCTCATCTTCGGTGTTGATGGTGGGTAAGTCACCAATAACCTTCGGTTTCACTGCTAAATCAAGCGCTTTACCAGAAAGCTTTCGGTATAGCTGGTTTACAGAACGGCCAGAACGAGAAATAGCCGCACTGGCTTGAGCGGCTTGCTCTTGTAGGCTCAAAGCAGAACGTTGAGCATTTGACGTAATGTTCTTAGTGGTTTTTTGGGCTTGGCGCTGCTGTTTTAGGCGCTTTTTTAAAGAATGCATTAAGCGAGATGGTAACATAAGTATTAGTCAAACCTATTAATAATGATAAGGCTATATTGCCATAAAATACAATAAAGTAATACAGTTGTTCGCTGAAAATATAAGAGTATGGCTTTATTATAGGGTATTGGCTGCTTTGATGCTCTTAATTAAAAATCTTCAAAATCTAATTTTTGCCAAAAAGCAACTATTAACTATTAGCTATCAAGTACATAGCAAGTAGCTATAAAGTAACTATTGAGTTATTGGGCTTCAATTTTGAGGTTTTTAAGATTCAATTCTGAAGATTTAAAGTTAGTAAAATTGATTTGAGTTTTTGCATCAAACCCAACCTTTACGATAACTATTATTATTTACACTAACATAATCTGTATAATGTTACTCGCATAACAAGGGATAAACAGTATCTCTTGGGGCTTAGGGTAAGATTATTTAGGGTTGCTGGAGAGACAAATGTCTGATTATAAACAGCTTGTTGATCAATTATTAAACACTGTAAAATTAAATGAAGTGGCTCCTGATGTGTTCCAAGGAGAGAGCTTTGACTATGTAGGAAAGCGCATTTTTGGTGGTCAAGTGCTGGCCCAAGCAATTATGGCAGCTGCCCATACCTTAAATGAGGATAAGCCTTGTCACTCTTTGCATGGTTATTTTTTGCGCGGTGGTAATATTAATCAGCCAGTTATTTATAAAGTTCGCCATTTACGAGATGGTCGTAGCCTATCTGCAAGAGAAGTAACGGCAATTCAGTACAAAGAGGATCAACAGGGTAATCAATTGGAGCAAGTGGTTTTTACCATGATTGCCTGATTCTCTCCGATGGAGGGCGGGCTAGACTATCAAGAAGAAATGCCTGCTTACCCCCCACCAGAGGATTTGGAGTCAGAGCAGTCTTTAAAAGAGCACCATGTTGGCAACGTTCCAGAACCGCTGCGTGAGCGTTTTATGCGTCCCCGTCATGTTGAAATTAAACCAGTGAAACCGCGTGATCCTGTGCATCCAGAGCCTATGGAACCCAAACAAGCCAACTGGTTACGTATTCGCGAATTGGGGGAGCAGCCAATAGCAATACAACAAGCTTTATTGGCCTTTTCATCAGATTATTATTTAGTAGGTACAGGGCTTATGTCACATGGCATTAGCTTTATGACCAAAGGGCTACAGGCGGCTAGTATTGACCACTCAATGCATTTTCACCGTCCTTTTGATATCAATGAGTGGTTACTTTATGATATGTGGAGCGATACTACCTCTCATTCAAAAGGACTGAATCATGGTCAGTTTTGGCAAAATGGAGATTTAATAGCTACGGTGCAGCAAGAAGGTTTGATGCGTTTACGGAGATAATAATACAGAGTGTCAGGTAGAGCCAGCAGCCATATTAGACTCTAAGCTAACCACTACTACGAGATTAACAATAAGCACAAGATTAACCATAAAAATAGCCGTTCATTCAATGAACGGCTATTTTTGATTTTGAAATAACTTCTATTAAAAAGTGAGTCACTACCAAATTAAAGAAGAAGCACTATTTAAGGTAACGAAGCCATCAGGTGTCTGACCATTGGCGGCTTGCCAGCGGGCAAAAGCGTTACGGGTATTGGTACCCATAATGCCATCCACTCCTTTGGTATCGTAACCTGCATCAGTTAGACGCTGTTGTAGATTGCGAACTTGTGTAGTGGTTAGGGGTTTTTCGTAACGAGGCCATGATTTTTGGATGCCTGGTTGACCAATAATACCACGACCCAGTAAGCTGACACCTAAGGCATAGTTTGAAGAATTGTTGTATACCTTAATGACATCGAAGTTAGGACTTAATAATAGGGCAGGGCCGTCTTTACCAGCAGGCAGCCACATTTCAAATGAGGTGTTAGCATCCAAATAAGCACCGTCTATTGGGCTGATGCCCATATTCCGCCAGCTTGATCCAGGCAGCTTTTGACCCAATAAGCTAAAGTCAAAGTTTGCAGGTAAAGTCACTTCGTAAAATGGAGATAGGCCGCGTACCCAGCCTGACTTACTTAGATAGTTAGCGGTAGAAGACAAAGCGTCAGCGGTTACCCAAGGGCTACGGCGTCCATCTCCATTGCCATCAACACCGAACTCTAACCAAGTGCCTGGGATAAATTGAGTGTGACCCATGCCACCAGCCCATGAGCCATTGAGCTGTGAGGGGTAAATATCGCCATTTTGGATAAGTTTAATCAAGGCTAGCAACTGATCTTCAGCCCAAGCACGGCGGCGGCCATCATAGGCTAGGGTGGCTAGTGAGCTTGGAATATAGCTGTTACCAGTACCCGCACCATAAGAGGACTCCATGCCCCAAATGGCGGTGATAATTTCAGCATTTACCCCATATTGAGATTCAAGGCGGTTTAGCAGTGAGCGTTGCTCATTAAATTTGCTTTTGCCGGTGCTGATACGTCCACCAGATACAGCAGAATCAGCGTAATCCCAAGGCATTTTTACGAACTCTGCTTGATTAGAGTCCAATGAGATTACCTGACTATTTAGCTGTGCTGAGTCCAAAATACGGCTTACATCATAGGCGTTATAACCTTGGCTCACAGCACGCGCAGCGAAGTCTGATTTCCACTCGGAGAAGCTGCTATAAGTGGCCTTTGGCTCTGGCTTGGGAGCAGGTTGAGGCTGTGGTACTGGCTTTGGTTTGGGCTTAACAATGACCACAGGTGCAGGCTTACTTATAGGCACTTGTTGTATCGGGGCTTGACTGGCACAGCTGGCAAGTATGATAGCAGGCCCAAGTGTTAGCACGCTTTTTAGTAAGGTTATTTTATTTTTATAATTGGGACTTAATCTGGTGGTTTGTGACATAGGGGAGGGCCTCACAGATATAGAGTGTTAAAAGAGAGTGTTAAGCATCGGAATGTGCTTAACCTAGCTTGCAAATTTATCATTAAAGCACTTTATCAATAAATGGTTATAAAGTCGATGGGGCATAAATGTGATACAGTAAATTTATACGCTTTCACTTCATTTATGAGCTTTTTAC
>JAHHUJ010000179.1 GCA_020024075.1 Psychrobacter sp. | reverse complement strand
GTTTGATAGTTCGCGCCCCTCTAGTGGCGGGTGAGAACAATCAGGCATTATTAAAACCAGGAATGCAAGCATCGATGAGTATTGAGTATGGTCAAATTGAGCTTGGGGTTCGCCTGCCCAGAAAGGCCATTCATGAAGCTAAGCTTGATGGGCTGACCAAAAAACGACCTCGCCCCAACAGCCCTATCAAAGGCTATGTTTGGGTAGTGGATCAAGCACAGAAGCTGGTGTACACCCCAATAGAAGTGGTGCAATACTTTGCCGATTCAGATCAATTCTTGGTCAGTGGCATTAGTAATGAAAGCTTGGTGTGCTTGGCTGACTTACCTCGAAACTCAGATGGAAAAACCCTTTCAGTACATTAGCAGACTATGGGATAAATTATTGTAGAGTGGAGTACAGTATTGCAGGGTATATCATCAATCAAGGACTGGAGCGTTAAATGAAGAATCATTGGTTGTTTTGGGGATTTTGGATATTAGTCAATGCTTTAGCCAGCTTCGTTTGGGGCAGTATGCTGTTAAACCCAATATTTTCGGCTTTTGCTGGTATGTTTTTGGGTATTATAGTATTCATCCTGATATACGGCTCAATTGATGCTTACTTGTTAAAGCAAGGTTACACCCAGCTGCACAATGCTCTGCGACGTAGTGTCTTTATTAAAGCAGGCTTACAGTTCATGAATCTATTTTTGATATTTGGGTGGCCTATTGCACCTGAGATATGGGCAGGTATCATTTCAGTAGGTATTACCGATGATCACCTAGGTATCAATCAGAACCACCATCCTTTCTTCTTTGCCTTGCTCAATACCCTTTTTACTGGTGCTATTTTATCGCTATTAGTGGCTGTGCTTACTGCAGTTATTTTTGCCATTCGTGTCGAGCTAAGAAAAAACAACCTAACTCGTAACTAACTGCTCATTTACCTAACCGCCAATCCAATCAAAAACTACGCTTTGTGTTTCACGTGAAACAATAGTAAATCACACTCATACCTGTTTCACGTGGAACTCTTTAACCTCTCTAGCTTTGTCGCTCTACTGCCTGATGTGGCGTCGAATACTGAAACTCAAATCCTAAACTCAATAAAGCGCTTGGCAATGAGACTCTGTGACTGTGCCAAAGCTCGGGCACTGTTTGGTTCAATCTGAGTAATTTAGTAAATAAAATTAGCGAATAACCTGCCCACTTAACGCATCACTGATTTGACTCGGTAAAACATACCCCAAAGTTTCCCCTTGTAGATAAGCTATGTCTTGCCCAAAATAAGCATATGCCTGCTCAAAACTCTTGGCGGGTGCCTCGCCCGAGGGGTTGCAACTGGTCGAGACAATGAGCCCATAAGGGTTGCTACTACTCACCATTCGCTCACACAGCTGAGCGATTAACGGATGAGAGATAACCCGAACCGCAATCGAGTCATGTTTGCCGGTAATCCAATAAGGCACTTCAGCTTTGACTTGATTATCGGGCTTACTTTGATCCCTAAATTGAGCTTGTTTTAGCGGCAACAACCAAGTGTGTGCTTGTCTCTTATTAGCGCTAATCTCATCACTAGTCTGCTGCGACCAACTGGCTATGATTTGCTGCTGACGCTGTTGTGGCAGTTGTTGCAATAAAGGTCTAATGCGCTCAATACTGTCAGTTACTACTATCATCCCCTTCTCTCTTGGCCTGTTTTTTATGGCCAATATCTGCTCAACGGCATCTTGGTTATAGGCATCACAGCCGATACCCCAAACGCTTTCGGTGGGGTAAGCTAGAAGCTGACCTTGCTTTAACCAGTTTGCAGCTTGCTCAGAACTTGTAGTGGTAGCGCCATTTGGCTTGATATTACAATTCATAATTTAGGACTTCATCAACACAATAGACAGTTTATAAACCATCTATTTAATAACCATAATAAAAATAAGCAGGGCATTTAAAGACGCTGATAACGACCACCCACTTCACAAATAGCACCCCCTAATTCAAGCTCCATCAGCTGACTTAATAAGGTGGCGGTATCTAATTTAGTTTTGGCAATTAACGCATCTAAATCCTGCAACTCGAATTGGATATGCACCCACAAAGGCTGCAGATGTTCAGAAATAGTAACAGACTTTTGCGGTTTTAAAATAGGATTCACGTTATTGTTAGGTGTCATGGCACTATCAGAGAAGGAAGAAGTCGAATTCAGGCTCTCGCTCTGGGCGTTTGAATCCTCTTTGATCTCTGATATTACCTCAGGCGCAAACAACTGATGGGATAAATCACTTATGATTTGGTCAGGATGATACACCAAGGTGGCACCTTCTCGAATCAGATGATGACAGCCTTGAGCATTAACATTGTCGATATCACTAGGCAGCACAAACACTTGCTTGCCTTGCTCTGAGGTCAATCGAGCGGTAATCAGTGAGCCACTTTGCAGCGCCGCTTCGGTCACCACAGTGCCCAAACTAAGCCCTGCCACAACTCTATTACGCCTAGGAAAAGTATGCTTGTGAGGCAATGTCCCAGGAAACAGCTCACTGATAATACAGCCCCCTTCCTGAATCATCCGATCAAATAAAGCTTGATGCTGTTTGGGGTAGCACACATCAATACCAGTACCCATCACGCCCACACTACGCCCTGCATATTCAGCAGGCTGAGACAACGCGCCCAAATGCGCTTGAGCATCCACGCCTTGGGCCAAACCACTACAAATAATAAAGCCAGACTTAGCTAAATACTGCGCCATATCGAAGGTAAAGCGCTGCGCCTTTTGGGTCGGCTTACGGCTACCTACCATGGCAATCTGTGCTTGATTCAGGCGCTGCTTATTGCCCCGATAAAACAACAAGGGAGGTGGATCAAACAAGCCTAACAACTGCTGTGGATAGTCTGCATCTTGTTGAAACAGCATCTGAAACTCACCAGCCGCCATACGCTGCTCAATCTGAGCGATAAACTGAGTATCTTCATCACCACTGGCCTGCTTATGCCGCTCAAGATGCTTTTTATGAATACCCAAATCTTGCCACTGACTCACGCCCGCTTGCAGTGCCGCTTGCGCTGTCTCAAAGTGAGCCATCAGCTTATAAAAGGCTGATAACGAGGTGTTTACTCGTTGCCAGATAAGTAACACGGCTTGTTGCTCTGGCGTTAACTGCTGCCCATCGCTGGGTTTGGTTGTGATTGTCATCGACGGTAAACCCTTTTATATCGGCGGCTATTTTTAGTTTTAAATACTACAGGAATATTAGTGAGACTAATAGCAAACATTGATTTTATTTAATTACTAACCAATATCGCCGCTATTCGTGTCTGAACACCCTATGGAATATCGATAATATCAGCCCTGACGCCTAATAAAGGGGAGTTGTTTTTTAGTTTTATTCACCGTTATCGCCTAGAACGACTGACGCTGTGGTCTATACATTCAATACCCATAATGATATTATGGTTTTAAACCAATTATTACTTAACTAACTGATATTTTTACTAAAAATTAGTTTAAAACATTAGGCTACTTTTAATTTAGTGTGCAACAAGATATCCCTGCATCAACCCAACTTCTTATTATCACAATATGAATGAATAGGTAGGTGACCTATGGCAAATGCAAATCAAAACAACCCCAGAAAAGAGGTAACTTATGCCTTGTTTGGGGTTGTGCTTTTTTTAGTTTTGGTATTAATCATTGCAATATCTGGGTATATCCGTCCAGCAGGACCCACAGCAGTGGCTGCCAATGATGATGACATGAGCAGCGATGTAGAGCAAGCTCAGCAAGCGCCTGAAGCGATAGTCAGCGTCCGAGATGAGCCTGTTGAGCCAATCACAGTGGAAGCGGTGACTGAGCCTAAAAAAGTAGAGCTGGGTAAAATGCTGTGGTTTGATACGCGTTTATCAAAATCAGGCACACTCTCTTGTAACAGCTGTCACGACTTAGCAAAAGGCGGTACCGATAACATTCCAACCTCTGTGGGTTACAACTGGGCAGAGGGGCCTATCAACTCGCCTACCGTATTGAACAGCCGTTACTCGTTGGCTCAATTCTGGGATGGTCGCGCCAAAGACTTAATGGAGCAAGCTGGTGGCCCTATCGAAAACCCAATAGAAATGGCCTCTAGCCATGAGTTTGTGGTACAAGTACTGAACTCAATTCCAAAATATAAAGCCCTATTCCAAGCAGCATTTGGCACTGAAGGCGACATTAATATTGATCAAGTGACCAGCGCCATTGCGATCTTTGAAGATACCTTAGTCACGCCAAACTCACGCTTTGATAAATGGCTTGGCGGAGATGATGAAGCGCTATCCGCACAAGAGCTAAACGGCTATAAGCTATTTAAAGACAGTGGCTGTGTTGCTTGTCACAATGGGGCAGCCGTTGGTGGTGGCTCATTCCAGAAGTTTGGGGTATTTGATAAATATACCACTCAGAACTTAGCTGAGGGTCGCTATGCGGTTACGGGTAAAGAGGAAGACAAAGGTTTATTTAAAGTACCTACCTTACGTAATATTGAATTAACCTATCCGTACTTCCATGATGGTCAGGTGAACTCACTAGCCGAAGCGGTGAATATCATGGGTAAAATTCAGTTAAATCGTGAGTTTACCCCAGAAGAAACTGCAGATATCGTAGCTTTCTTAAAAACCTTAACCGGTGATCAGACAAATATTAAGC
>JAHHUJ010000178.1 GCA_020024075.1 Psychrobacter sp. | reverse complement strand
AATAAAATATGCAAATGGGATAAATATTAATAAAATTTAAACGAAGTGTTGAAAAATTTGAAGAAACATTTGCACATGAGTTGGGACATGCCATTGTTTCTGCTTATCGTGGTAATTTTCAATCGCTCATTCATGAAGGTAGCTCAACTATAAAACAGGATATTAATAATACTTATCAGTATCCTAAGCATGGAGAGCTGGATTTAATGAAGTATTCTCATGGTGAACCTAACGATTTTTTTGATCGTTTAGTAGCGAACGAAACTGATGTAAAAGGTCTATTATGGATAAGCCAACTGGAGATTGACTAGATGAAGCTTATGAAATCATGTGTTGCAATAATAACTATTGTTTTGACCCAAATTGGCTGTCAACAAAAGGTGCAATACATGACACCAGAGATTACAGGACAAGTTATTGACAGACAAACTGAACAGCTTATTGAAAATATAAAAATATTTTTATCTTCAAATAGTTATGATATATCAGATGAAGATGGTCACTTTTTAATCCCAGCGATAGAGTATAGATATAATATATCGGCACCGAAGAGATATGAATATGAAATCTATAATGGATCTTTTTTATTGTTTATGAGTTCCAATTATATCGAAAAGGCCTATACCTTAGGCGAAATTCCTAGTACAAATCTGACGGGAAGTCTTGAAACTTATGACGAAAATATTAAGACATATGTAAATATGGGTAAGGTTTATTTAACTCCAATTGATCCGAATCAAACAGATGCTCAAGAAGAATATATAGAAGGGCCGATCGAATACTGCCTACCCAATCAATCTTAAAAAGAAGTAAGTTGCATCCCTTTGCCAAAAAACATGACTTTCGATCAAGCAGCTTATTAATAGTCCTTACCCATGAACCAGTTTGTATATTTAACTTATGAAAACCCCACAAACAAAGTCACTAAAAAAGCAGCAACCGCCAAGGTATATAATAAGTAGCGTGTACCATTGCCAACAGGGTAGTGCATATCATGTAAGATATAATAAAGTCTATGCGCCCCGTGCCACATAAACAAAAACACCAATACTGAGAATAATATCAAGAAGACCCAATGGCTAATCCAGCCATGAGCGTTTTCATAAAAACTACTTGGGTCGCCCAGCACACCAAAGGGTAATAATATACAGATAACGACGATCATAGGGGCGAGAGCCAGCGCTGCTGCTGTACCACCACCTGAAAATATTCCCCAAAATATTGGCTTTAAGTGTTTGTTACTCATGATGCTCTCCTTTTATATAGATGCGTGATTTCATTCAGTTACATCAATGCCTTGATGACGAAGAACACAATAAGCGCCACTACTGTAAAGGCAGCCCAACTGCCAGCGATCATCTTTTTATCTTCGACAAATTTCTCACCGACTTGAATGGGCATAGCTTTTGGCATGGCTTTAAACCATTCCACACTATTAAATAGTGCCGCAATAATTGCAATTATATTGAGAACGACCACAATAGGATTGCGCTGAAAGCTAACCCAGGTTGTCCAGGCTTCAGGAGAGCTGGCAAGGGCTGCAATGCACCAAAAAAAGTTAAGCGCAGCAAGCATAACGGGAATACAAGTTAGCTCACGCAGCATATATTTTTTGTAAAAAGGAGTTTGTAGATACCAGTTGTCAGACTGTTTTGCGACATACGATTTTCTAGCCATGACTAAGACTCCTGTTGTTGTTTTTTATTACTACTGATTAAGTCCATAGCCCAATAGCCTACACCTTGTGCTTTGGCTTGCTGGATAGCGCCTGCAGGGTCAACCTGCTTAGGACACACCTCAGAGCAGTAACCAACGAAGGTGCATGGCCAGATGCCGTTTTCTTCGTTTAATGTCACGAAGCGAATTTTTGCCCCATCATCACGGCTATCAAGGTTGTAACGATGGGCTAATGTTGAAGCTGCGGGGCCTAAAAAGTCAGCGTTAAGTCCGACTTGTGGGCAGGCTTGATAGCAGAGCATACAGTTGATACACATGGTGTATTGCTTGTATTTGGCCAATTGCTTTGGTGTTTGAATGTTTTCTTTATCACTCAAAGCACGTGGATTTTTACTGATAATATAAGGGCTAACAGATTCTAGCTTTTTAATAAAAGGCTCGGTATCTACTACTAAGTCCTTTTCAATCGGGAAGTTATCCATCGCTCCGACCACTATCTCACCTGTGCCACCATTTTCTTTGGCGTAATCCCGAACAAAGGTGGAGCAGGCGAGCTTTGGCACCCCATTGATGACCATGCCACAGGAGCCACAGACTTCCATGCGGCAGGACCATCGATAGGCGAGCTCTGGTCTTAAGTTGTCTTTTATTTCGCCTAACGCATCAAGAATAGACATATCATAAGTCCATTCAATCTCAAATGTTTCAGGCCACGGTGCTGCGTCTTCATCAGGTCGATAACGCATAACAGTCACCTTGATGGTACCGTTAGCCCCTGAGGTTTTGGTGTTTTTATGGGCTGTTTCTGCTCCCACATTAGTTCCAGCCTGAGGACGTGGGTTATGTATGGTAGGTTGGCTATTCATATTACTTTTCTCCTCCAGCATCTCCAGCAGCACCATAGGCGCGTGTGGCTGGTTGTGATTTAGTAATTAGGACATCGCTATATTCAATTTCCGGTTCTGCATTGGGTCGATAGAAGGCCAGTGAGTGTTTAAGATAATGCTCATCGTCACGCTCAGGATAATCCAAACGTTGATGCGAGCCCCGTGATTCTTTACGAGCGCTGGCGCTATAAATCATGCTTTCCGCTACATCTAATAGATAACCTAGCTCAATAGTTGTGAGCCAGTCGGTGTTAAAGGTTGAGCTATGGTCTGTGACTTTCACATTTTTATAGCGCTCTTTAAGCTTTTTGATACCGGCAATGGCAATTTCAGAGTTTTCTGCGCTACGATATATGCCCACATTCTCTTCCATCATTCTGCCTAAGTCATTACGGATATCAGCAGGCTTTTCTGTGCCATTGCTACGATTTAATAGTTCGGCATAAGGTTTGAAAGCTTGCTCAGCCAACTGTTCAAATTGTGCGGCTGATAGTTTGGTATTATTAGACTGTTTTGATTGAGCATGTTTAAGAGCGTATTCACCAGCGACTTTACCAAACACACAAAGCTCACTTAATGAGTTTGAACCTAGACGATTTGCCCCATGTAACCCAACTGATGAGCATTCACCGACGGCAAATAACCCTGGAATACGGGTTTGGCAATGACGGTCTGTTTCTATACCGCCCATGGTGTAGTGAACGGTGGCACGTACTGGGATCGGCTCATGTACTGGGTCAACACCAACGAACTTTTTGGCAAGTGATCTAATAAAAGGCAGACGCTCATTGATATAATCTTCACCTAAATGGCGTAAGTCGAGGTGTACCGCAGGTCCTCTTGGTGTCTCGATAGTACGACCGGCTTTCCATTCATGATAGAAAGCTTGTGACAATCTATCACGAGGACCAAGCTCCATGTATTTGTTCTTTGGCTCACCCACTGGGGTTTCTGGACCTAATCCATAATCTTGTAGGTAGCGATAGCCATCTTTATTGACTAAGATTCCGCCTTCACCGCGACAACCCTCAGTCATCAAGATACCTGAACCTGGCAACCCAGTAGGGTGATACTGTACAAATTCCATATCTCGTAAAGGAACACCGTGGCGATAAGCCAACGCCATACCATCACCTGTGACGATGCCACCATTAGTATTAAAGGTATAGACTCGGCCCGCACCGCCCGTAGCAATAATCACACTTTTGGCTTGTACTGCCACTGTTTTTCCATTCAATAAGTCGTAGCAAAGCACACCTTCTAGCTCTTTTTGCTGCACTTGTTGACCACTGGAACCCATTATTAAATCTAAAGCAAAGTGTTCATCCAGACGCTTAATATTGGGGTACTGCATAGAGGTCTGAAATAGGGTATGCAAAATATGAAAGCCCGTCTTATCTGAGGCAAACCAAGTACGCGGAATTTTCATCCCCCCAAAGCGGCGCACATTGGCTCGGCCATTAGGCAGGCGAGACCAAGGACAGCCCCAATGCTCAAGTTGAATCATCTCCTCTGTAGCGTGCTCAACAAAATATTCAACCACATCTTGCTCACACAACCAGTCACCGCCTGATACCGTATCATTAAAGTGATTTTCCAAAGAGTCATCATCGCGAACGACTCCGGCCGCACCACCCTCAGCAGCAACAGTATGACTACGCATCGGGTATACTTTTGAAATTAACATCACCTCAGTATCTGGCGCATTACGGGCAATTTCGATGGCAGCACGAAGTCCTGCACCCCCAGCACCAATGATTGCCACATCTGTTTTGACTACTTGCATCTGGACCCCTTAGATATTTTTGGTCGATAATTTCGGCTATCGTCATAACTGTGAATTACGAACGAGATATTACGAGACATAATGTATGAAGCTGTATTGATAGTTATTTTAAAATTAATTTATGACAGCTTATATAGTCATTCTACCAAACCCATAGCCTTAATAGGGGATTGTTAGCGGTTTTATCTTTAATATAAACAGTAACAATGAAGCAGCAGCTATTCTTGCGTCATCATTATTATTATCTACTTCTTTATACTTTGTACGAGCCACTTATTTATACAAAAAAACAGCCCTTGACGTTTAATGAAAAGGGTA
>JAHHUJ010000177.1 GCA_020024075.1 Psychrobacter sp. | reverse complement strand
ACTATTGCTAGTTAGCCCTTGTATTGAATACCCTGCTTCACTCAGATACTTAAGAGTTAATGGATGCACCTCGCCTGCCGGAGAGCTGCCTGCACTTTTGGCAATCAGCTTAGGCCCATCACTATTTTGATTATCATTGTTTTGATTATTATTGCCCATGTTATGTTTTGCCGCATATTGGTTGGTAATGGCTTCAGACAGCACACTGCGGCAACGGTTGTGGGTACAGATATAAAGAATTTTTAGAGGTTTCATGATTTAGATTTCTTTTATGGGTTAAATTTAAAGAGTAGTTAATATTTTGTAAGTTAAAAAAGCATTAAATAGCTAGCTGATAACAGTTAACTAACTACAGGCAGCCATAGTGCCAACGCCGTTAAGGTCGCCAATAGCACAGGTACCGTTAAGATAATGCCTACCTTAAAGTAATAGCCCCAAGTGACAACCACCTCTTTACTTGCCAGCACATGCAACCATAACAAAGTCGCTAACGATCCGATTGGGGTAATCTTCGGCCCCAAGTCAGAGCCTATCACATTGGCATACACCATCGCTTGAGTGATGGTATCTGGCTGAGTGCTATCAGCTATTGCTAATGACTGAATCAGCACTGTGGGCATATTATTCATCACAGAAGACAGTCCTGCCGACATAAAGCCAGTACCAATGGTAGCCGCCCATAGCCCCTGCTCACCCAAGGCGTTCAGTGCTAGCGTCAAATAAGCGGTTAGCCCTTCATTCTTAAGCCCATACACTACCAAGTACATACCTAAGGAAAACACCACCACTTGCCAAGGCGCTTCTTTTAGCACCGTCGGTACAGACAGCTTATGGTTAATTAAGGCAGTAATTAGTAACGTAGCCGCCCCTACCCCAGCAATAGCACTGATAGGAATCCCCATCGGCTCTAATACAAAGAAGCCTAACAATAAAGCCGCCAGTACTAGCCAGCCCATATAAAAAGTAGCTGAGTCTTTGATAGCGCTCACCGGCTCAGGCAAACTGGCCACATCATAAGACTGAGGGATATCACGTCTATAAAATAGATATAACACTGCCAAAGAGCTGACAACAGAGACCATATTTACTGGCATCATCACTTGGGCATAACGGTCAAAGGTGATGTTAAAGAAGTCAGCGGAGACAATATTAACTAGGTTTGACACCACCAAGGGTAGACTGGCAGTATCGGCGATAAATCCAGCGGCCATAATAAAGGCCAAAGTAGTCGCAGGCGATACTCTCATCTTCACCAACATCGCTATCACAATAGGCGTTAGGATTAATGCAGCCCCATCATTGGCAAACAGAGCAGCTACCACAGCACCTAGCAGCACAATAAGTACAAACAGCTTATGAGCACTACCACCGCCAAGACGTGCCACATATAAAGCTATCCACTCAAAGAACCCAGCCTGATCGAGCAACAAGCTAATGATAATAATGGCAATAAAAGCAAAGGTGGCATTCCAAACTATGTCCCAAACTACGGGAATATCATGTAAAGATATAACACCAGTCAGAAGAGCCACTAGCGCTCCTATGCTTGCACTAACGCCGATTCCTAGTCCTTTTGGTTGCCAAATAACAAACACTAGGGTAATGATAAATATTAATGCAGCGACAAGCATAGAACCTCTCTAGTTTAGAGTTAGTGTGCTAATATGATTAAGGAATTGTTTCCAGTTATTATATTCTATTCGGATAAGCGAATATAGACCCTGTTACACAATATTTGAATTTAATTGACTTGAATTTTATTGCTATAAACTCACGTAGACTTTGTAAAAATACCGAGATAAAACATGCAGCCCGTTACTTTTTTCAAGGCTTTATCTGATCCAACACGACTGAAATTAATAATAGAAATAAGCGCTCATGACTCTATTTGCGTTTGTGATTTGATAGGAAAATTACAACAACCACAGCCCACCATATCGCGTCACTTGAGCCACCTACGTAAAGCTGGCCTAGTGACCTGTGAACGCAAAGGAACTTGGATGTGGTATGCCTTAACCCCTGAGCTTCCACAGTGGTGTACCGAAACTATTAGCCATATTGACCTAGCAGATATTTAACAACCCCCAAATAAAGCAACCCCCAAATAAACAACCAAATGACTATTGATAATTGATTTTTTTAAATTTATATTGATAAGCAGGAAAAAAGTACAAGATATACAAACAAATAGGGAAATTATTATGTCTAATTCAGATTTCGCTAGCACAAACAACTCTAATAATATTTCAAAAACTGACCAAACTATTTTAGCCTGTATCGATGGCTCAAATGTGACAAAGTCTGTTTGTGATTATGCCGCTTGGTATGCCAATGAGTTAAACCTATCCGTCAGTCTATTGCACGTTATCGATGTTCCTAAATCCAACCGCCACGACTTAAGTGGTGCCATAGGTATGGACAGTCGGCATAGTCTCTTGCAACAGCTCACCTCACTTGATGAGCAAACAGCACGCATCGCCAATCAACATGGTGAAGCTCTATTACAAGATGCCAAAGCGCATATCCTAACCTCCTACCCTCAAGCGAATGTTTATCGCCATCTACGCCGTAGTAAGCTATTGCCCGCTATCGAACACCATGCCGATAAAAGCCGAATGATCGTTCTGGGCCGCCGCGGTAAAGACCATCAAAATGATTACGTCAATATCGGTAGCCAAATTGAAAGCGTAGTGCGTGCTGTCAATCGTCCCATCTTAGTTTGCTCAGATGGTTTTATTACCCCAGAATCCTTTATGATAGCTTTTGATGGTAGCGAGACCTCAAAAAAAGCAGTAGATATAGTTTGTGAGAATGAAATCGCCAAACATTTAGTCGGCCATATTGTCATGGTAGGTCACCAAGACACAATCAATGAAAATGAGCTATATAAAGCCCAAAAGAAAATGAGTGATGCCGGCTTTAATATTACCGCCCACCTTATCGACAGCACCAAGATGGATCATTCTGATGTGGTCAGTGCTTTGACCGCGTTTCGTAATGACCATAATATAAGTATGTTCATTATCGGTGCTTATGGTCATTCGAAATGGCGCCGCTTCTTCGTAGGCAGTACCACCACCAAGTTATTAACTAAGACTACTGCCCCTGTCATATTACTGCGTTAAGAGCTTCGGCTGCCTTTATGTCTAGTCTGTCTAACTGGTTAAGCTAAAAGCGATAACAATAAAAACTTAACCAATAAAAAAACCTGAGCCAGTCTCAGGTTTTTTTATTATTCATAATCCTTATTCAATAAGCCTTAGCAGTTACACCAAGTCTAAGAAGTCTGCCACAAACTCACTAGAAGGATTGGCTATCAACTCTTCTGGGCTGCCAATCTGCTCGACTGAACCATGATTCATAACCACAATCTCATCAGACACATCACGGGCTTCTTCTTGGTCATGGGTTACCATAATACTGGTCACCCCAAGTTCATGGTGAATATTCTTCAGCCAAGTACGCAGCTCTTTACGCACCTTGGCATCCAAGGCCCCAAATGGCTCATCTAATAATAATAGCTTCGGCTCAACGGCCAAAGCACGAGCCAGAGCAATACGCTGACGTTGACCGCCTGAAAGTTGGTGTGGATAGGCATTAGCCAAGGTTGGCAGCTGTACCAACTCTAATAGGTAATCCACTCGTTTTTTTATATCGGTATTGCTTGGGCGACGATCCTTTGGCAATAGCTTTAGGCCAAAAGCGATATTCTCAGCAATGGTCTTATGCCGAAACAAAGCATAATGCTGAAACATAAAGCCAATTTGACGCTTTTGTACTGGGGTATCGGTCACATCCACCCCATCAAATAATATTCGGCCACTATCGGCATACTCAAGACCAGCGATAATACGCAGTAAAGTAGTCTTACCACAGCCAGAAGGGCCTAATAACGTGGTCAGCTTACCGGTCGGCACAGTTAATGAAATGTCTTCTAAGGCCACGAAGTTACCAAAGCTTTTATGGACGTTTTGAATATCGATGCTCATGTTTATACTCTTTATTTTTTGATAAAGCTTAAAGTTTAATAGGGCTTAGTTATTAATAAGGCTTAAGCTTTAATTGAACTGATGGCTTATTTTAATAGGGTCAAATCAAATATAAGGCGAGAGACGCAGCCTACGAATTACTATTGCTAGAGATCGTAACCGCTTTGGGCTTAGAGGTATTGACCACAAGCTTCGGCGCTGCAATGGCCTCACGGTCAATACCTTTGGCATATTTACGTGCCTGCATCTTGCTCATGATTTGCTGTACTACTAGGGTCAATAATGCCAAGCCTGCCAACAAGCTCGATAAAGCAAAAGCGGCGGTAAAGTTATATTCGTTATAAGCAATCTCAACCAATAATGGCATGGTGTTGGTTTCGCCGCGGATATGCCCTGAGACCACACTAACTGCACCAAATTCACCCATCGCACGAGCATTAGTCAAGATAATGCCGTAAAGCAGAGCCCATTTAATATTGGGTAAAGTCACGTGCCAGAAAACCTGCCAGCCTGAAGCACCCAAGGTTAACGCCGCTTGCTCCTCACTATCGCCTTGAGACTGCATTAAAGGGATTAACTCACGAGCAATAAAAGGAAAGGTAACAAACAAAGTGGCTAACACTATACCGGGTACCGCAAAGATAACTTGAATGCCCATCGACTCAAGCCAACCGCCAACGGTTGAGTTAAGGCC
>JAHHUJ010000176.1 GCA_020024075.1 Psychrobacter sp. | reverse complement strand
CACACTGTCTCTAATGTGGTCATGTTGACCGTCCACATTAAGACCAGAAGTTGGACCAAGCGTAGAGTCAGAAGCTGGAGAACCTGCATCCCCTAGCGCCCCTGCCGTACCAATAATGGCGACCGTTGCCAATGGTGAGAAGCCCATTGCCATACATAAAGGCACATAAATGGCCGCAATAATTGGAATGGTCGAAAATGATGAGCCAATACCCATGGTCACAATCAAACCAATGGCCAACATCACTAAGGCTGCTATGCCTTTATTACCAGCAAATAACTCAGTGGCACCTTCGATTAATGGTGCAATCTGATCAGTGGCTTTCATCACCTCAGCGAAACCTTGGGCAGTAATCATAATAAAGCCAATCATTGCCATCAGCTTAATGCCCTCATTAAACACACTGTCCGCTTCGTTCCACTTCACCACCCCTGTGGCCATAAATACCCCAAAGCCAAATAATGAGCCTAACAATAATGACTCGGTATAAAGCTGAACCACAAAAGCGGTCACAATAGCCAACAAAGCCACTAATGTCTTGCCCTTACTAGCCGTTTTGGCTGTGGTGGTAGCTTGAGTTAACGCATCATTTTGACCATTAGCAGCAGCTTGAGCACTGGCTGAGTCAGTAGCTAAAGTCGATACATTATAGTGACGCGGCTTACGATAACTGATAAAAATAGCCGTCAATAATCCCACTAACATACCCAGTGCTGGAATGGCCATCGCTTTCATCACTGAGATGTTTTCGACATTTAAGCCCGCTTCACCGACGTTCTTTAGCATGATTTGCTTCAAGTAAATCTCACCAAAGCCGTAAGGGATAAACATATACGTGGTTACCAGACCAAAAGTCATTAGACAAGCCAGCAGGCGTCTATCTACTTTTAGACGATTAAACACCCCTAATAATGGTGGGATAATCAAAGGAATAAAAGCAATGTGTATCGGAATTAAGTTTTGACTGAAGACACTCATCAGTACCAAACCCAAAAACAATGCCCACTTAATAGAAGTAGAGCCCGCACTTTTCTCATTATTAATACGGTTGATGACCGCATTGGACAGAGATTGAGGCAACCCAGAATGGGCAATAGCTACCGCAAACGCCCCTAATAACGCATAAGACAAAGCGATTTGCGCCCCATTTTTAATCCCTTCTTGGAAGGCTGTTAAGGTAGCATCAATCCCTAAGCCACCGACTAAACCCCCTACCATTGCCCCTATCAGTAAACTGAGGACAACATGGACTCGGGCCAGTGATAGACCTAACATCACTATCACGGCCAATAGTACCGCATTAATCATAATTTATTCCTTATAGAATAGAGTTATTGTTTACACCAGTGGCTTCGGCATAAATCTTTCTTCTATAAAAGTTGGTTTTTGAGTAGATAGCACCCATATCATTGGTTCATGACTATGAACTGCCATCAAGTTTGATCGTAAAAGCTATTTGTCTGCTTAGCTGCCTTTAAACCGTACGTTTTATATACCATATGTTTTATATACCGTACGTTTTATATATAGTATGCTTTAAAATAACTAACCTGTAAAAATAGCGTTACAAACTCTCTATTCTAACCGATTTTTGTTTTATAGGTCATGCTGCAAAGACTATGTGATTCAATTAAGCTTGCAATTCTCATCTATCATCACCATTTAGTAAGTCATAGCATAAAAAACTTCTGAATAAGAGGTTTTGTGTCACACGATAAGGAAAAAATATGAGTAAATCCGATAAAGATTATGACAGTGATTTCGAGCAACGGGTGGATGACCAAGTGGACAATGACCAAATCGACAATAAAGTACAGTCTACTGAAACTGATGTTGCCCAAGATTCTGACATAACTACAGATTTTGAGCCAACGGATGTGGCACTAACTACTGAAGATGGCCCAGATAGCTTACCTCTATTGGCTCTACGTGATGTGGTGGTCTATCCACACATGCAAATTGCTTTGTTTGTAGGCCGTGAACCTTCAGTGAAAGCCATTCAAGCTGCCCAAGAGCATTTCGATGACATGGTCTTGGTCGTGGCACAAAAAGACTCGCTCAGTGAAGACATTGAATTAGACAACCTATATGAATATGGAACGGTTTGTCGCATCGTAAGCACCATGCCACACGACAGCGATGAGAACTGTATTAAGGTGCTGATTGAAGGTAGGTATCGTGTCAAATTAGACAAAGTAACCGATGCAGGCGATATGTTGCATGGTGAGTTCACTCCAAGTGAGATCAGCTTACCTATGAGCGAGGCGCAACAAAAAAACACTATTACAGCCTTACGTAGCTTATTTGCAACCTATGCTGAGGCACGCCTACGCAATAGTCGTGAACTTATTCGTGTCTCCGAACGTATCGAGGACTTATTAGAGTTGGTATATTTCATTGCCACTCGAGTGTCTATGGATCTTGAAGCCAAACAGCTATTACTCGAAAAAGACGACATAGCAGCGCACATCAATACCCTCACTGAGTATTTGGCGAAACAAACCGCAGAACAGTCTATCGAGCAAGAGATCCAAGAAGCAGTTCGCCGTCAAATGGAAAACAACCAGCGCGAGTACTTCTTAAACGAGAAGATGAAAGCCATTAAGAATGAGCTTTCTGAAATTAGCGATGGTTCTTTTGATAGCGAAGATGACCTAGAAGAATTAGAGGCCCGTTTAAAAGAAGCGGACTTACCAGAGGATGTGCGCAAAAAAGCTGAGCAAGAATTTAAAAAGCTGAAGATGATGCCACCAGCTTCAAGCGAATCTTCTGTGGTGCGTAACTATATCGATTGGATTTTGGACACTCCGTGGAACAAAACCAGTAGAGTGTCTATTAAACTAGATAAAGCCGAGACAGTACTTGATGAAGACCACTATGGTCTGCAAGATGTCAAAGACCGTATCTTAGAGTATTTGGCGGTGCAGTCACGTGTGAAGAAGCTACGTGGCCCTATCTTGTGCCTGGTAGGCCCTCCTGGTGTGGGTAAAACCTCTCTAGGTGAGTCTATCGCCCGTGCCACCGGTCGTAAGTTCGTACGTATGGCTTTAGGCGGCGTCCGTGATGAAGCTGAGATTCGTGGTCACCGCCGTACTTATATCGGTGCGATGCCCGGTAAGATCGTGCAGTCGTTGGCCAAAGTTGAGGTAAAAAACCCGCTGTTCTTATTGGATGAAATCGATAAGATGGCACAAGACTTCCGCGGTGACCCAGCTTCTGCGCTACTTGAAGTGCTAGACCCTTCACAGAATGATAAGTTTAATGACCACTATTTAGACTTGGATTTAGACTTATCACAAGTGATGTTTATCTGTACCGCAAACAGCATGGACATTCCGCCTGCGCTGCTAGACCGTATGGAAGTGATTCGTCTACCTGGTTATACCGAAGATGAAAAAATCAACATCGCTGAGAAGTACTTAGTACCCAAAGCCATTAAGCAAAATGGGCTAAAAAACGATGAGATTGAAATTGTGCCAGAAGCTCTGCACAGTATCGTTCAGCGTTATACCCGTGAAGCTGGTGTGCGTAATCTTGAGCGTGAAGTGAATAAGATTTGCCGTAAAGTAGTACGTGAGTCTGTCGAGAAATACGGTGTTAAGCCCTCTAAGAAGACTAAGATTGAGACTGTAGTGGTTGATGCGGACAACATTAGTGATTACCTTGGTGTGCATCAATATGACTATGGCTTAGCCGAAAAAGAACCTGAGGTGGGACGTATCACTGGTCTGGCTTGGACCAGCGTTGGTGGTGAGCTATTGACTATTGAGGCCATCACCATGCCAGGAAAAGGTGAGTTTATTTATACCGGCTCGCTAGGTGATGTAATGAAAGAGTCTATCCGAGCGGCAATGAGTGTGGTTCGTGCTCGTGGTGAGCTACTAGGTATCGACTACGAAACCTTTAAGTCCAAAGATGTGCACGTACATATGCCTGAAGGGGCAACGCCGAAAGATGGCCCATCAGCAGGTATTGCGCTGACCACAGCCTTAGTGTCTGCAATGACGGGGATCGCTATTCGCTCTGACATTGCCATGACAGGCGAAGTCACACTGCGTGGTAAGGTGCTGCGTATCGGTGGCCTAAAAGAGAAGCTTTTAGCCGCGCACCGTGGTGGTATTAAGCACGTATTAATCCCAGAGTCTAATGAACGTGATCTGGTAGAAATTCCAGATAATGTAAAACAAGGGCTAACCATTCAGCCAGTATCTACTATTGATGAAGTGCTTGAAGTGGCTTTGGTTAAAATGCCAACTCCCTTGAAGCCTGCTAAAGTCGCAGTAGACACCACTAAATCTACCAAGGCTTTACGTAGTTAATTACAGGGCTAAACTGCTTTAGTGTATTTGATAAAGAAGCCGCTTTTATAAGCGGCTTTTTTTATGACCATAAGCTTTTGCGTACACTATCTTATTACTGTATTTACATTTTTTAACGTATTGCAACGTTTTGGCTAAAGGTTTTACCTCTTATACCGTTATACTTAAATGGATAGCTAAATAGTATTTACTATAACTTTGTATTAACTAAACAAAGCCAGTTTATAAATAAAAAGCTAGTCTATAAATAATAAGTTTAAATAACTCAAATAATTAGCAACTGCCACAAACTTGTTATTTCCTATTAAATACTATAAACATTAAATACTATAAACAATTAAGTGCCATAAGCAATTACGCACTT
>JAHHUJ010000175.1 GCA_020024075.1 Psychrobacter sp. | reverse complement strand
CTATAAACCAATAGCTTATTAATTAAACTGTGAATTATTCTAAGGCGATAAACGACTTCGTTTTTTTTATTAGGTCTTTATATAATCAGTCTTAGTAGCAGTTTCTTAAACCAGCCCTACTATCTCAAATAAGCGCTACTATAAAGGATGCTTCATGATAACTCTTCCTACCACTGAAAAACTACCAAAAACCATTGATCCTGACTTAAACCTAGAAAAGATCAAAAAAGAATGCCAAAAAATGGTAAAAAAGCGGGCTAAATTCTCAGCAGGTGCTGCCATTATTCCAGTTCCCTTCGTTGACATTGCAATCGATGCCGGTATCTTAACCCAATTACTTCCAGAGATAAGTGCCCGTTTTGGCCTAATCTCCGAGCCTGGATCTGCTATTGACTTAGATGCCAGAGAGGTTCATTGGAATGAAATGAAAAACCGTGCGGTAGACTTTGCCGGCTTAATGGCCACTCGTGGTGTGGTTAAAAAAACCGTACAAAGTTACGGTGGACGTATTGTGGCCAAACAAGTGACTAAGTTTATACCACTAGGGGGTCAAATAGTTGCGGCTACTATGGGCTATATGATTTTCAAAAAGATTGCTAATGATCATATCAATGAGTGCTACAAACTGGCAAAAAGCATTCAACAAAATCAGCATAGCCAAAACGTTTAATCTTATTATTAAACCTTGACCCTACCTTAGTTCTTGACCCTACCTTAGTTCTTATGACTAACGGCAACAAACAAAGCCCCCAAATTATGGGGGCTTTGTTTTGTTATATGTTTATTTCGATATATTCGATATAACAGCTCATCTAATGTATTAGAAGATATTGGTCAAAATTAAGTAACTAATCATAGACATAATCGCTGCTGCTGGCAAAGTAACTACCCAAGCTAGACCAATAGGCTTCATTAGACTCCAGTTGGTATTTTTATTAACCATACCAATACCCAGTACCGCACCCACTAATACGTGTGTACTTGAGACCGGCAAACCTAACATAGAAGCGCCCATAACCACCGCAGCAGCTGACAGCTCAGCTGAGAAACCAGAGGCCGGATGCATTTGGGCAAGGTTAGTACCCACAGTTTGAATCACTTCTTTACCAATAAACCATAAGCCCACAATCAGTGCCACGCCAAAGGTGATCATAACTGGGGCAGGAACAGCAGCTTCACTGGCAATAGTATTGGTACGAATAACATCCATAATGGCTGCAAAAGGACCGACTGCGTTGGCAATATCGTTAGCACCATGACTAAAGGCAAAGCCAGCAGCGGTAAAGACCTGCATCCAACTAAACAGAATAAAGGTAGCCCGAGTGAGATCCTCTTTTTGTTTGCCTTTAATACTCTTAGTATAGATATAAGTGGTCAGCCAGATTAGAGCCCCTACCATGATCATTAATAAGAAACCATGCAATGAGGTCAAAGTCATCTCAACATTGCTTAAGCCTTTAAATACCACCATGGCGGTCATTACCACACCACCAAAAGCTGCTATTAAAGGTACCCAATGACGTAAAGCTTTTAGGGTATCAATGTTCGCTCTTTCACGCTCGATATCATATAGCTCTTGGTAATAATCGGTTTCTAAATCATCACGCTCTGTATCTTCGTCTTTATAGATTTCTTGGTCACGTATCATTTTTGAGGTATAGGAAATCTGCAAAGATTCAGCCAGCTCATTTAACCACTCTTTATGACGCTTTTTGAGTGCTTTTTTCGCCGCTTTTAACTCCCTAACTCGCTCCTCTGCCCGGTCGTTGTAAGCTAAGATATTTACCTTAATTTGACCGTATAAGACATAGGCCAAAACACCGCCTAATAAAGGAGAAATGACCCAAGAAATGGCGATCTGCCCTACTTGGTCCCACTGTACTGTTGATAAGGCTGTCTCGGTACCACCAAGCTGAATACCCATTATCACAGAGCTACCAACCACACCCCCAATAATTGAATGAGTAGTAGAGACAGGCAGTCCCTTTTTGGTGGCAAACAGCAACCAAAATGCAGCAGCAATCAGCGCTGACAACATCACATAAATAAATAAGTTAGGGGTGACCGCTGGACCTAAGACATCTAGATCAACAATGCCTTTACGAATGGTATCAGTAACTTCACCACCAGCGATGACAGCCCCTGATACCTCAAAGATAGCAGCAACGGCTAAGGCTTGGGGAATAGTTAACGTGCCTGCGCCTACGGAAGTACCAAATGAGTTTGCGACATCGTTACCGCCGATATTGAAGGCCATAAATATGCCAAACAAAGTAGCGACGATAAACAACGTAGTTTGTTGATGATTAGTATAATCTAGACCCCACCATATAAAGTAGGCCGTAAAAGCAAAAAGAAAAAGGCCAAAGGTAAGGTTAGCCTTTGCTGATCCCTGAAAATGGGTACCACTAGGTGTAGTTGACTTTGGAAGCATGATATTTCTGAGCCAATCGGAGGTGAAAATGTAAAACCCCGAAAAATCGGGGCTTCAATGAATGAAAACAAGTCCGTTTGATCGAGACAGTTACCAACCCTACGCCACATAGGACTTAAGCTGTATTTGGGCGTAAGGTCATCAACATTATTTGATAGGCATTAACGCCTATTATAAATAAATTACATATATTATACCCTTGTCAGATTGAACTTGAAACATCTGTTTTTCTAACCTTAGATTTTAATCACTTTTTCAAGCCGTGCAATGGCATGATCTAGTACTGCCAATCGTGCAGTTCGCTTATCATTAGTAGCGACAACATGCCAAGGTGCATGCTTAGTATTGGTTCGTGCCAGCATATCTGCAGCCGCTTGAACATACTCATGCCATTTGTCTCTATTGCGCCAATCATCTTCAGTTAGTTTAAACTTTTTGTGCGGAGTTTCTTGTCTTTCCTCAAAGCGCTCTAACTGTTCCTGCTTATCTATGGCCAGCCAATACTTGATAATAATTGTCCCTTTCTCAGCCAAATCACGCTCCATACGATTGATTTCTTCATAAGCGCGTTGCCAAGCTGCTTCACTAACAAACTCTTCAACCCTCTCTACCAGTACGCGGCCATACCAAGTTCTATCAAAAATTGCGATACGACTCAAACGCTCCTCTTTTAAGGTGGGAGAGAATTCAGGCAAACGTTTCCAAAACCGCCATAAATAAGGATGCTGCTGCTCTATAATATTAGGATCAGAAATATTATAAATTTGATACTCACGAGGATCTAAGGGAGCGACCAATCGCTTAATAGCCCCTCCCTTACCGGCGGCATCCATCCCTTCAAAGGCAAATATTACATGATGGTTGGTCGGCTCAGCATCTCTCTCTTTACCTTTATAATCAGCACGAGCACGTAATAGCTCAGCCAATCGGTTTTGTTTTTTTGCTAAAGCTTTGTGATAGTCGCTTTTATCCATGTCTGAATCATCAATGTCGGTCAGCTTATCTGGGATATCAGCCCATGAAAAGGCGGCATTAACATTGCGATTAACTTCAGATACCAAAGGATGCTTACTGTCATTTTGCTGACTACTTAAAAGCGCATTTTGAGTCGCATGCAAGACTTCATGACAAAATTGCAGGTTGGCTTCTTCAGAATAACCTTGATCTTTATAGTCTTTTTTGGATTTATTTTCGATAATCTCTTCCGGCTCACTGCCATCAAAGACAATCCAGTCTTGCTGCTGGCTCAAAATAACTTTGGCAATTTTATTAAAACGCTTCACCTTCTTTTTATCCCGCCAATCCATGTGATATAGCCACTCTGGATCGTCTATATCATCTTTTATACGGTGCTTTAAGGTGTCTTCATCTATATGAAACCAGCATTTTAATAGCTTGGTATGGTTATTGATTAAATCTGTCTCAAACTCGGACAACAAATTCAGTTGATGACGCAAATAGATTTCCCACGCTGCAAACTCATCTTCTTTGTCATGAGACTTATCCCGCTTCATCAACAGCAATGCCCCTTCTATAAGATCGGCATACCAGTTACCAAAGTAGGCGGTAATATTGCCATGACGTGGCAGCTTCGCCACGTGTGCCTGCCATAGAGGCTCATATTTACTAGGTAAAGTACCTATGGTCGCTTCTACGTTTAATAATCTTGGATCTACCCACTGGCGTAACTGAGTCACAGCGGCGCCTTTGCCTGAGTATTCCATACCATTGACTAATACCAACAGACCGGTGGCTTGCCCTTGCTGACGGGTCTCACGCAGCGCGTATTGTGCTTTAATTAACTCTAAACGCAGTTGCTGCTCATCCATATGAAACTTACTCAATGGATCTGCAGTAATACGCAGCTCTTTGTTTTCATTTTTATTAGCTTTAGACATTTTTTATCCTTTAAAGTAAATCATTACCTATTGTTAGGTTTATACAGGCTTTATACCTATTATTAATGATAGGCTTTCATGTTCTTTAGCGCTTACATATAGTTATGTAGTGCTTACATATAGTATTATCACAATAAAATTAGGTTTGATAAAATAAGGCCAAATTGCACTGATGTCACTATAATGCATATGTTAAATGCTATGCTACAGATATAAACAGTGCTACAAATATATATAGTGCTGCAGATAAGTACACAATTACATAAATACAATGCCATAGATTTATGAAAACGAATATCGCTTGCTACATAATTCATATTTAACTCATACCAAATTAATCGGTATGTGCTTAGTTTATCGTTATGTACTTGAT
>JAHHUJ010000174.1 GCA_020024075.1 Psychrobacter sp. | reverse complement strand
GGCTGTTTTTTCTACTTCTTTTTTATTCAGGTCAGTGGTAGCAGACATTTGAGCTGTAGCGGCTTGTTTTGCCTTATGCACCTCTGGATCTGCTTCTGCTGCCAACGCTTCAAAGTGCTGCTCTTTACTATTTAATTGGCTGTCTTGATTGGGGTCACCCATTGCAATAGGCTCCTCCAACTCTTCTTCTAGCTTTTGATCTAGCTCAGCTTCAGTTAAACCTTCAATATCAGCTCTTTTTACAGCCTCAGCATTTTGCTTCGCTTGTTCTGCTTCTGTTGTGTCTACTACTTCTGACTCATCAGCGCTAGGTACTGGAGCAATGGTTGGCGTAGTCGCTACTTGATTAACTTGGAAGCTAAAGGCGGCAAAAGTTACCGTATCTTCTGCTGCTAACGCTGTTGGTTGGTGAGGCTCAAGCTTATTATCATTTACTAAAGTCCCATTAGAGGAGCCTAAGTCCTGTACCATTAACTTATCATCAACCACCGTTAGCTCTGCATGTTGGCGAGATACTTGTTTGCTACCCAATACTACATCATTGTCTTGTCCACGCCCTACGCTTAACTTATCTTCAATACTAAGCTCTAAATCACCTAGTGCCTCAGTTATTGCCGTAAGTTTCCATTGCTTAGAGTCAGAATTAGTCATATACGAACCTCTTTTAAATGTTAATTATTGATAAAAATATAATGCTGCTTATTTAGGCTTATTTTTTTACTCAAGTCATTATTTTAGATAGGGCTAGTTTACATAGGGCTAACAATCAATCCAATCATGCCAATCATTTAACCTACTTTGGTTACCCTTTAATTGTGCTGCCCTTTACCTTTACTTTAAGTATATAGTGAATTGTATAGCGGCCTCATTATCTTATAAGCTAATTTTACTTATAACCTGATTTTAAAACACATACCAGTTATTTTAATTAGCCACTGAGTACTATTTGTTTACCTTTGTTACCGGCTTTGTGTTATTGGCTTTGTGTTATTGGCTTAGGTATATACTCAGGTTTTACCATCCCTTTAAGTTTAGCATAAGGGACAGTTAACGTCGGCATTCCAAAAGCATAAGACGCTATCTCATAGGGATAATAGGTTAAGGCTATCCCTTCATTCTTAAGTATTACGTCATAGAAAATAACCAGTTCTTTTCAAAAGACTGAGCATCACTATCCGTCTTATCCAATCTTTTATAAGCAGTATACGCCAATGCTTGGAATTTTGTTTGTTGGCCTGAAACCAACAAATCTTCTAAATTAAGCTCTATTATTAATAACTTATAGTGCTTCTACTTATAATATCACTGCTTAGGCTCCAATAAGTATATACCTTATCTTAAAGCAACCCTTAATCAATGTGTTAAAACTGTGTTTAAGCTTATTAAATATCCCATAGCGGCCACAAAAAAAGCGCTCAATCAGAGCGCCTTCTTATATGCTATAAATTTTAATGTTGCCCTAAGAGATAGGCTAAAGACTAAGTAAGCTTACTTAGTCTATTAATGCTCACGGGTATTGCTAAAAGTCACCTCTGGGTAACGCTCTTGCATCAGTTGTAGATTAACTCGACTTGGCGCTAAGTAAGTTAGGTAACCGCCCCCATCAATAGATAACTGATCATGGGCTTTTTTCTTAAACTTGGCCAGTACCGCTTCATCATCACAATGAATCCAGCGTACTGTGGCGATAGAGACCGGCTCGAAGATACACTGAACTTTGTACTCTTCTTTTAATCTATGTGCCACAACCTCAAATTGCAGCACCCCTACCGCTCCTAAGATTAAGTCATTATTAATCTGTGGCATGAATACTTGGGTAGCCCCTTCTTCACTTAACTGTTGTAAGCCTTTTTGCAGAGCTTTTGACTTTAGGGGATCTTTTAGCACCACTCGGCGAAATAATTCTGGAGCAAAATGAGGAATACCGGTAAAATTCAGATCCTCACCTTCAGTGAAACTATCACCGATACTAATCGTACCATGGTTATGCAGACCAATAATATCACCCGGATATGCCTCTTCTAGCGCTTCACGGTCGCCAGCTAAGAAGGTCAGAGCATCTGAGATACGCACCTCTTTACCCAAGCTGACATGCTTCATCTTCATGCCTTTTTCGTATTTACCTGAACACACTCTCAAAAAAGCAATGCGATCACGGTGACGCGGGTCCATATTGGCCTGAATCTTAAACACAAAGCCACTAAAACTGGTCTCATTGGCTTCAACTTGGCGCTCTTTGGCAGGATGACTCTTAGGCGCTGGAGAATGTTCAATAAGAGTATCTAGCACCATATTGACGCCAAAGTTACCCAGTGCAGTACCAAACAGTACCGGTGTCATCTCGCCTTTTAAAAATAGGTCAAGATCAAAGTCCTCCAATGCCATCTGTATCAGCTCAAGAGACTCTTCAAATGCAGCAAAAGCTAGGGTTCCTAAACGTTCACGGATATCTGGATAGTCATAGCCCTCACGAGTTTCAATTTCAGTGATTTCACCGCCATGACCCTTTTGGTATAAATAAGTCTTATCTTCAGTGAGATGATAAACCCCAACGAAGTCTTGACCCATACCAATCGGCCAAGTGATTGGTACACATTTAATTTTTAATACAGTCTCAATCTCATCTAGCAACTCTAATGGGTCGCGAATTTGACGGTCCAACTTGTTAACGAACGAGATAATGGGTGTGTCGCGCATACGACATACTTCCATCAATTTAATGGTTCGTTCCTCGACCCCTTTTGCCCCATCTACCATCATCAACGCACTGTCTACTGCCGTTAAAGTACGATAGGTATCTTCTGAGAAGTCAGCGTGACCAGGGGTATCTAGCAAGTTAACTACATGGTCTTTATAAGGAAACTGCATGACCGAGGTTGTGATCGAAATACCACGCTCCTGCTCCATACTCATCCAGTCTGAGGTGGCGTGACGGTCAGTTTTACGCCCCTTCACCTCACCAGCCACCTGAATGGCTTGACCCCAAAGCAACAGCTTCTCGGTCATGGTGGTTTTACCGGCGTCAGGGTGAGAAATAATGGCGAAGGTGCGGCGCTTGGCAACTTCGGTAGCTAAAGTTTTTGGATTCACGCTCATAATTTGGATTTCGGCTTATTATATGGATAAAGAGATTTAGAGGTAAAAAAGAAAAATTAATGTGCGTATTGTAGCGGATTTTAGAAAATGATGCAGATAGAATAGAAAAAACGCTTGAGCAAATAGCCAAAGCGTTAAACAATCGTTAATCAATAGGGACATCAATATTTTTTGTAGCTAATCCTGCTATTCGCTTTTAGTTGATTGCCTGTAGGGCATAGTATCCTAGGCGTAGGTGCGGTTAGCGAAGCGTAACCCACCAATGTAGCACAAATATTTTTTAAATTATAAATACATGAATGATGGGTTAGGTTTTATCCTCACCTCTTCGAGGCTTGAGAAAACTAACACCACCTACGCAAAATGCCAAATCTTGGAAGAGTGGTAGATATCATCTTCAACCATGATTTTGTAGGCTGGTGCTTTAGCCCAGCTTCATGATTTTAAACGTATATTCGCTGGGCAAAATGCCCAGCCTTGTATCTTGAATATTCTTTAAAGCTATCAACTAGAATTGATAAACTAAACAATATTCACGAGCATTGAGAGCATGAGCCCAGCCTTAGTGCTAAGACACTGTAGCGTAGATAATGCCCAATGCTCATCCTTATCATCTTAATACTCTGAATGGTATCCAAGTGCCTCTACATGAGTGACACTGCATGAACAAGGGAAGACGACAAGATGACTCATTATATTGGTATTGATGTTAGTAAAGCAAAGCTTGATGTTGCATGGCTCAAAGATGCAGACAAACAAAAAGTTAAAACTAAAGTCTTTAAAAACAAACGTGAGGACTTTGATAGTCTCATTAACTGGCTTAAAGAAAACGTTAGTGATGATTTAAGTGATATACACATCACCTTAGAAGCAACAGGTGTCTATCATGAGAATGTGGCTTATTTCTTAAATGATAAAGGTGTTGCTATAAGTATTGTCAATCCAGCTTATGTCAGAAGCTATGCAGACTCTCTTGGTAGTCGTAACAAGACTGATAAGAAAGACAGTGTTCTATTAGCTCGTTATGCTCATAGTGCTAAGCCTGAACTATGGACACCGCCACCAGTAGAGGCAAGACAACTTAAGTCATTGTTAACTCGTTTAGATGCCCTACAACAAGATCTGCAACGTGAGCTTAATCGTAAAGAAAAAGCAGAAGCTACTGATACAGCCCCTATTGTAAAGCAATCCATTGACACTATGATTCATGCTTTAGAAGTTGCTATTGCGAAGCTTAACGATGATATTGATGATCATATTGATAAACACCCTAAGCTCAAGCATGACCAAGAGCTATTACAAACCATTAAAGGCGTAGGTCAAGCCACATCCAGACAGATGCTATCACTGATGCACAATAAGCAATTTACTAAAGCCTCACAGGTTGCAGCCTTCATTGGACTTGTACCCAGACATATTGAGTCAGGGCAGTTTAAAGGTAAGTCACGTTTAGCTAAGAATGGTTCAAGTTCTATCCGAGCTAAGCTATATATGGCTGCTGTGGTATCTACTAAATGGAACCCTGATATCAAAGCTCAGTACGAAAGGTTATTAGCCAATGGTAAGTGCAAGATGCAGGCGATTTGTGCCGCTATGCGTAAGCTTGTACATATCTGCTATGGGGTTTTGAAACACCAGTCTCCTTATCAGGCAAAAGTTGAGTTGGTTTCTGCTTGATATTTATTTTTTAAGATGGTATCTAC
>JAHHUJ010000173.1 GCA_020024075.1 Psychrobacter sp. | reverse complement strand
TAATAAGTTATGAGTCATTTTGTTGAATATGGCATCGTGTTCGTTATAGTCGCCCTAGCTGTATACTATACGTGGACCAGAGTGCTGTTTAAAAAATCAAAAAAATGCTCGTCTGGCTGCGGGAAGTGTGGGTCATAGAGCTTGGTCAGTCATAGAGCATTGTGCTTAGTTTTATATAGGGTAATATTCTGCTCAACCTAGGGGCTGCTTTAATTTTGCGGTTTTGTACTCTTTTTGCCGCTGTCTTTATACCATGCGGGTATGGCTTGGGTTGCTGTTCGCTGGGGTGATAACTTTCCTGACACAGGGAGGAAGTAATATTTTCATAATAATTCGAGATATTAGGATAAAACAAGCCCCAATATGAATATATTGGGGCTTTTGGTTATAGCCATAAATACTTTAGAGCTATCAAAGGTTCTATTAATCTAAAAACAAAGGGCTAAAAATTATAGCAGCTCTTTACGCAGCTGTGCTGGAGACTTCGGTGACAATAAGCCTGGCGGCACATCAAACACTGTTTTTGCCCCAGTTTCACCAGCTTTATTCATTTTATAAACCGCACGAGCATAAGCCACGAGGACGCTAGAGGTAAACTCTGGGTTACTGCCTAGTTTTAGAGAAAATTCTATGGTTTGATTGTTCTTCTGGTCATCTCTACCACTCATGCCACTGCGAATCACAAAGCCGCCATGAGGCATCTTTTGGTGATCACGATCAAAGGTTTGTTGGTCGATAAAATTGACTGTGGTGTCATAGTCGGCGAAGTAATCAGGCATGGTTACAATGGCATTGCGTACGGTGTCTTCATCGGCACCTTCTTCTAGGACCACATAACATTCACGGGTATGCTTCTCACGGGTGCTAAGCGTAGGCTGCTCACCACTACGAACTCGTGCCATGGCAGACTCTGAGGGCAGTGTGTATTGCACACCTGACTTAACTCCATCCACGCGGCGCACCGCATCTGAATGACCTTGACTTAGGCCTTTACCCCAGAAGGTATAAGTTTCGCCAACGGGTAAAATGGCCTCACCGTATAAGCGGTTGATAGAGAATAAACCGGGATCCCAGCCCACAGAAAGTAGAGCCACTTTGCCGGCTTGCTTGGCAGGGACATCTAATGACGCAAAATACTCAGGGATTTTGGCATGAGTATCAAAGCTATCAACAATGTTAAATAAAGCTGCCAGCTTCGGGCCTTGCTCTGGCAAATCAGACTTAGAGCCGCCACATAAGATCAGCACATCTATCTCATCTTTGTATTGCTCGATATCATCCATGGCGTATACAGGCACGCTATTGTCAATTAGGGTAACCGAGGCAGGATTACGGCGACTGAATACGCCGACTAGCTGCATATCTGGGCATTGAGCGATAGCGGCTTGGGCACCGCGACCTAGATTGCCATAACCAGCGATGGCAACTTTGATTACTGGTTGTGTCATTATGATTGGCCTTTTAAGTAGTACATTTTATTTCATAAGTTGTGCGGTAAATTGCACTAAAACAGCTTAGTAATTTTAAGG
The DNA here is from genome assembly GCA_020024075.1 of Psychrobacter sp. Lineage (GTDB taxonomy): Bacteria > Pseudomonadota > Gammaproteobacteria > Pseudomonadales > Moraxellaceae > Psychrobacter. Next base: position 3,288 of record JAHHUJ010000173.1, on the reverse strand, counting down.
TTTTGATTATATCAGAGGCGGAGTTGATCGAACCAGTTGTAAAGTACTTAGATACAACTGCCAAAGTTAATAGATAGAAAGAATAAAGAGCCATACATATACAACTTATATTTTTGTCTTATAAAAGAATAATTCAGAAGTTAAAATCATACTTAAGCTTGTTTAATAATTCACCCTATAGGTACAATGGGATTATTTATTAACAGCAGAGGTAAGGTATGGATACAATGTTAAAAACCCCAATCACTGATAAATGTGCTTGGAAAGGTCAAGATATCGCTGATAAAGATGACTGGATTATAAGGTTAGACCCGCATTTAATATCTGTTTTAGATAACTCACTTAAAGCCATCCAAGCCAAAAATCTACAAGCTCCCAATTTTGAAAAAAGTGACATACCTATTGAGGATGCCGCCTTTTTGACACTGGTAAATGAGGTGTCAGAGGAGTTAGAAAACGGCTATGGTTTTATTGTAATTAGAGGCCTTGATGCTTCTGTTTATAGTGAACAAGATTTAATTGATATTTTTTATATCTTAGGCCTGTATTTAGGTGTTCCCGTTATTCAAGACAAAGGCGGTCAGCTATTAGGCCTCGTAGAGAATGTTGGCGATCTATCAAACAAACAGACTCGCGTTTATCAAACCAATGAAAACCTACCTTTTCATGCTGACTTATCAGACGTTGTGGGGCTGCTCTCTATACGCAAAGCCATGAAAGGCGGTGAGAGCAGCTTGGTTAGTTTTTCTGCTGTTTATAACACTATTTTGGAGGAGTGCCCTGAATACCTAGGCTACTATTATCATCCAGCCTATTTAAATCATCTAGGCAAAGAGGGACCTGGGTTAACACCAATGTTTAGCTATTGGGATGGGAAGCTCGCTTGTCGTTATCTAAGAAAGTACATTGAAACTGGGCATGAAGTAATGAATGTTCCCCTATCTCGTGTCCAGATAGAGGCTTTAGATATATTTGACGAAATAAGCCATCGTCCTGAGTATAGACTCGATATGATGCTTGAGCCTGGGGATATCCAGCTATGTAATAATTATGTTGTTATGCATTCAAGACAATCTTTTGAGGATTACCCTGAAGCTGATAAACGCCGAAAGTTAGTAAGATTATGGCTAAAAATGGCAAATGCTAGGAAGCTTGCCCCTGATTTTCCGGGTAAAAATGGATACACTTTATAGTCATTATAGGAATACGGATTACCTAAAAATATAAACTTTTCACATTGAAGGATACTTTTATGAAGCCGGTTTACCTTGCCTTAACCTTATCTATTGCCACCTTAATGGGGTGTAGTAATCAAAGTGATACTAGCTCAGCCACCTCTAACAGTAGCGATAAATCCGATCAGGCTAAGGTTAGTACCGTTGAAACCAAAAAATATGAGCCATGCGTGATACCAGAGGTAGAAGGCTACCGACAAGTGGGCTGTTTACGAAATGGGCTAGCCGGTGTAATTAGCCGCAATGACGCAGACCCATATACAATGACCAATAGAGTGGGCTATGTTGATAAGCAGGGTAAGCTGGTGATTCCCTTTGAATATGATGGGATTATGGCAGGTGAAGGCGGTGAAGAAATTACCTTTAATGACTTCTCTGAAGGGCTAGCTGCTGTAGCCAAAAATGAAAAATATGGCTTTATTAACACCAAAGGTGAGGTGGTTGTACCCCTCGAATATGATTGGGTAAATAATTTCTCCCAAGGATTGGCTGTAGTTTCTAGGAGTGGTCAATATGGAGCAATTGATAAGACTGGTAAAGTTATTATTCCTATTGAGTATGACTGGTTAGGTGACTTCAATGAGGGCTTTGCTTCTGCTGGAATAGCCCCTGAGAATGAGGCTTCTAAGTATGGATTGATCGATAAAAACAACAAGGAAGTCATCCCGTTTACTTATGAACAGATGGGTAATTTTAGTGAAGGCTTAGTAGCGGTGCAAAAAGACGGTAAGTGGGGTTATGTTGATCAAGAGAACAAGCCAGTTATTGCTATCAACTTAGACTATGAACAAGTTAATGACTTCTACAATGGGTTGGCCGCTGTCTTTGATTCTGAACAAAATAGCGACAATATGAAGTATGGTTATATTGATAAAACTGGCAAGCTGGTCATTCCGATGAATTTTACCCGAGCATACTGGGAGGATAGCGAGGGCAAAATTGATTTTAGAAACGGTTATGCACTAGTGGATGATAGTGAAGGTAATGAGTTTTGTATTGATACCAAAGGCAAAGAGGCTGAGTGTCCGGCAGGGTTTGATATTTCTCATAAGTACTTTAATGATGAGTATGATGAACAAGCGTTCATTGTGACTGATATGACTACTGATGAGCAGGTAGGTGGTGACACAGGGGAAGTAGATATCAATACCCAACCGGTATTAGCCTCTCTAAATGAAATGCGTCAAGTAGATTGGACTTGGGATAACTTTGCGGCTCTACCAAATACGGAAGGATTAGAAGAAGACTATTATATTAAAAACCGTTATATGCTGGTTCAGACCGTAGTAGATGGTGATCCGCTGACTACTGTTACTTTTTATGGTAGCAAAAAACGTCCAGAAGTGGCGGTCATTGAAACTAGACGTTGGGGTGGTGAGGACGCATTTGCAAGATTAGATACGCTAAAAGGTATTGAGAAATTAAGCAGTAACTGTAACTTCAAAGAGCTGTCTGTCAGTGAAAAGCATAAAGATGAGAGTGGATTTGAGTATGAGCAAGGTGGCTATTTGGATTTCCAGCAAGCCTATTTGCTACCAAAAAACATGCAAACTTTGGGATCTGCTAAAACCGATTTATATATGGCCAGTTCGCAGGCTACCTCTTATGTTGTCACTGGCTCGTTGCAACAGCAAGGCTATACTATGTCTATTATTACTCCAAATAAAAATAAACTGGGGCAGTATATTAAAGATTATGGATGGGATACTGATAAGAAGGGTAAAGAGGTTAGCTGCCGAGTGGATTAATTGAAGAGTTTGTTCAAATTATTCCCACTCTACCAAAAATAATCTTTGTTTTTGGTAGAGTGGGAATGTGATTATCTTTAAGTCGTTTTAATGAACTTTGTAGAGTAGAGTATGAAATTTATAAAAACCGCTGTTTTATCTTCACTTTTTATATTTGCATCAACTGGTCATGCAGCTGTTAACCTTAGTAAATATAGTGATTTTGCTATAGTGGTTAATGGTAATAAATTCAATTATGGAGATTCAAAGCGCTCAGTTGAAGCGAAACTTGGCACAGCTGAGTCTAAGTTTGATAATACATTAAC
>JAHHUJ010000172.1 GCA_020024075.1 Psychrobacter sp. | reverse complement strand
GAATCTAATATTACCTCTATAAAACAAATATATATCTTAAGGATTCCCCCATGTCCAAGACTGTAATGTCGTCCGACCAAGTTCATTCCCTTCATTACACCTTATATGCCCCAAAAAACACCGCAAAAGCCACCTTGTTAATTGTTCATGGTATGACAGAACACAGTGGCCGCTATGAGAAGTTTGCACAGTACTTAGCGGATCAGGATATTGCTGTATTAACCTATGATCAGTTAGGGCATGGTCGCAGTATCAACAATGCCGACGAGCTAGGTTATTTTGCCAAGTCATATCCAGTGCAAACTTTGCTAAAAGACACAATTAGTATGGCGGATACTTTGAAGCGTCAGTATCCCGATGTACCACACTTTATCATGGGACACTCAATGGGCTCATTTGTGGTGCGTAACGTGCTACAAGTGCATAGCAATGAATTTGCCGGCGCTATTATTATGGGTAGCAGTGATTATAATCCATTAGTTAAAGTAGCCTTACCTATAACCAAAGTGCTCAATCAATTACAACCTCAGCGCCCTAACCCTGTTTTTGCCACCTTCATGAGCAAACTATTTAATGCTCAATTAAAAGAAAAATCCTCCAATTCAGATTTTGCTTGGTTATCACTAAACCAAGAAGCAGTCGCTGAATATGAAAGCGATCCCCTCTGTGGTTTTGACTTTACCAACAATGGATTTTGGACTCTATTTAACCTAATGGACACTGGGCTTGCCAAGGATTGGGCCGAGACCATCGACCCTGACTTCCCTATGCTATTTATTAGCGGTGAAAACGACCCAGTTGGCAATATGGGCAAAGGCATACGTAAGCTAACCAAGCGCATGAAAAAGCAAGGATTTACTCACGTGAGTCACAAACTATATCCTTTAATGCGCCACGAACCACTGCATGAAAAAAACAACCAACAAGTTTATCAAGATATCTATAACTGGATAAGTCAGAGCGCTGCATAAGATAATCTTAAGCCCAATATTCCACTCTTAAGTATTATGATTTGCTAAAGTGGGTAAAATTAGCGACAATATCTAAGGCGTTACTTACTGCAAAACAGGACGCTTTGGACCTAAACCCTTTTATTTGGAAAATATATGTCATTAGAAAAAATTATTGAACAAGCATTTGAAAAACGCGCTGAATATAGCCCCAGTACCATGCCACAAGACGTTAAAGACGCAGTTAATGACGTACTTGAACAACTAGATAATGGTAGCCTACGTGTTGCAGAGAAAAAAAATGGCGAATGGGTTGTAAATCAATGGGCAAAAAAAGCGGTTTTATTGTCTTTTCGTATGAATGACAACTATCCAATGCCAAGCTGCGAACATCTGCAGTTTTATGACAAAGTTCCAACCAAATTTGCAGATTGGACAGAGCAACAATTTATTGAGTCTGGTGTACGTGTTGTCCCTCCTGCAGTGGCTCGCCGTGGCTCATTCATTGGTAAAGGCGTGGTATTAATGCCAAGTTATACCAACATCGGTGCCTATGTTGATGAAGGGGCTATGATTGATACTTGGGCAACTGTGGGCTCATGTGCCCAGATTGGTAAAAATGTGCATTTATCTGGTGGTGTTGGTATCGGCGGTGTGTTAGAGCCACTACAAGCCAACCCAACTATTATTGAAGATAACTGCTTTATCGGTGCTCGCTCAGAGATTGTTGAAGGCGTTATCGTTGAGGAAGGCTCGGTTATTTCTATGGGCGTTTATATCGGTCAATCTACTAAGATTTATGACCGCGAAACAGGTGAAATCCATTATGGACGTGTACCAGCAGGCTCTGTGGTAGTTTCTGGTAGTCTGCCTTCAAAAGATGGCTCACATAGCTTATACTGTGCAGTTATCGTCAAAAAAGTTGATGCACAAACTCGCTCAAAAACCAGCATCAATGAGCTGCTACGCTTAGCTTAATTGCTGATAGTGATACTGACACTGAGCTTACTGAGGTTTTTCTTCAGTTATTAGCTGGTTAGAGTATAGTGATAAACCGATAGATAAGGATAAGGTGCTTAGATAACTCTAAGCACCTTTATTCATTTTTACTGATTCATCTCAGTATCTTGGACATTGCTAGCCTATACGCTGATACCCTACTCTTTGTTTGCTTTTGCTCATCGCCAAATTTATTAAGGCATACATTATGACTCAAAATACGCCCTTACGTAGCCAAGCCATTCCTGTTACTGATCCTGAAGCTGGGCTGCGTATGACAGAGATTTTTTATTCTTTACAAGGCGAAGCACTCACATCAGGCCTCCCCACAGTATTTGTTCGTCTGACAGGCTGCCCTCTACGCTGCGTGTATTGTGATACCACCTACTCTTTTACCGGCGGTGAGCGCTTCTCCTTAGATGCCATTATGGCAGATATCGGCCAATATCCTTGCAAACGGGTGTGTGTAACTGGCGGTGAACCCTTAGCCCAGCCCAACTGTATCGCTCTAATCAAAAGACTGCTTAATGAGGGCTATGAGGTTTCATTAGAAACAGCAGGGGCGCTATCAGTAGCCGAAGTGCCCGATGCGGTGAGTAAAGTAATGGATATAAAAACCCCAAGTAGCGGTGAGTCAGACAAGAACTTGTGGTCAAACCTAGAGCACCTCACACCGCATGACCAACTAAAGTTTGTCATTATGAACCGTGATGATTATGACTGGGCCAAGCAGAAACTAGCACAATATCAGCTAGATAAAAAAGTGGGCACGGTATGGTTCTCACCCATGTTCAATATCCATAAAGACGCCGAAGACGATGCGGCAGCAGTGGATGTACCTAACTTAGCTCGAGAGTTGGCAGAATGGATTTTAGAGGATGCCATTCCCGTGAGACTACAGCTGCAGCTTCATAAAATCATATGGGCAGATGCTAAAGGTAAATAAAAAACCCCAAACCCACAACAGCCGAACTACAAGGAGCCGCTTATGGTCAGGCTGATACTGATTACCTTAATATCCAGTGCTTTTTTTAGTTCAACCTATATCTTAAACGAATTGATGAGTAACTCCGGTGGACACTGGTTTTGGTCATCAAGTCTTCGTTACTTATTCATGCTACTCATATTAACAGTGATGATTGGTCTGCAACATGGCCCTTCACGTCTGAAACAGCTGTGGGAAATTTTTAGAGATCACTGGGTCTTTTGGACCATTACTGGCAGTATCGGTTTTGGTATTTTTTATGCTGGCCTATGTTATGCTGCCGATCACGTCAGTGGCTGGGTGGTAGCGGCTACCTTTATGTTCACTGTAGTAGCCAGCTTATTTGTATTAATGGCTTTTGGCCATAAGTTTGATAGAAAGTTAATCCTCTATGCCCTGTTAGTATTAATCGGGGTTATTTTGGTCAACGTTAGTGAAGCCTTGTCCATGCCTACCAGTGCAATAATGGACATCCCCTTAACAACGGTTTTAATTTATGGCGCTCTACCCTGCATCATTGCCTCATTCAGTTATCCCATCGGTAGTCAGCTAGTCTGGCAGGCATCTTATAATTCTCGGCAATTAAATGTAGCAGAAATTACAAAGGCAAAAAGTGCCAGACGCTCAAAAGACCAAATCTACTGGGACAATGAAGGCTTTGATGCCTTTGAAGCTTTGACCACCATCTCTCCTAGAATTATTTCGCTTGAGATGGACGACTACATTGATACTGATAGCCCTATCCCCAAAGTAGAACAGCTGCCCAAGTCTAAGTTAGAAAATCTAGTGGCCAAGATACCGACTATTCCTACTAACTTACTTAGTAATTCATTCAATAAAGTGTGGCTAATGACTATGGGCAGCTTACCATTTTGGGTGGTTTTAGGCCTTTTTATTCAGCCCAAATTGCCTGACTTTAGCCAAGTGATCAATACTCTATTGGTGGCTTTTTTGTCTGGAGTCATCGCCACCAGTATCTTTTTATTTGCTCGAGAGCGAGCAGAGACTTCAAGTGAGGTAGCCGGTGTTGATGCCACACAGGCCAGTGAAGTGATATTTGCCTTAGTGGGTGGTATGGTATTTTTAAACAATCCCATGCCCTCAGCTCTGGGCATAGCTGGTATTGCTATCATTATGATTGGCTTAGTTTTATTCGCAAAGAATGGTTAGATTTGTTTTACACTTGACAGTCTTTATCAGCAAAAATTGTAAAAATATAATCTATATGCTTCTCTACAATGTCATCTGAAAACGGATCTGTACCTGATAAACGCTTAAACTGTGGAGCAAAGGTAAATATCGAGGTTACCGCACCCATAAATAAATAACGCACATGCAAACTATCGCCCTTAGGCATTAATCCTAGCTTCTGTGCCTGCTTCAACAGATCAAGCTCAGAATCTGAATACGGCAGGATATACTGATCAGTAAACCAATTGAGTAGCTCTGAATCTCCACGATTGGCTTGAATCATAAAACGGTGAAAGTCTGGAAACTCTGCACTAAAATTAATATAGTGTTTCAACAACTCTCGTACTCTTTGCGGTTGTTCTAAGTCGCCAAGGCTTTCAATATATTTTTCTGATTGCTCGGTATAAGTATCAAATATAGCCTCAGCTGCTGCTTTCCACAGATCCTCTTTGGTACCAAAATGATGAGTGATAAGGGTATGGTTCACCCCAGCTGTGCTGGCAATAGCACGTGTTGACACCCCCTCAAACCCAGCAGAAGAAAATTCCTTTAAGGCAGCATTGAGTATTTTACACTTCGTCTCACGCGCGCGTTTTTGTTCTGAACGTTTGGGGTGTGACTTTACGGTTGTGGAGTTCATTTCATCCTCAAGTATCATTGATTATTAAAGTCAAACTCTTGATGACTTTTTATCCATTCCTAATATAGGCTAGCAATAAAAAGAGCTTAAACCTGTTATGATTCTATTGAGTTTAACATATCTTTTAAAA
>JAHHUJ010000171.1 GCA_020024075.1 Psychrobacter sp. | reverse complement strand
GCAATGAAGCTCACGGTCTGTGAGCTTTTACGGCAATACCACGTTGACCACCTTCCAATCCAGTAGTCCTTGACGCTGCATCTCTAACGTCAATGGATATCCTTTTACTTGGTCTGAGATGGTGAAACAGTTCATACCGCAATAAGACATCTGAGGCTTGTCGCTGTCTTTTCCGCTTTCCACATGATTTTGTAGCTCATTCGACTGCTGCTTTATCACCTGTTGCGTCTGATTTTGGATAACGGCTTGGATATTACCGCGCTGGATAAGCAGATCTTGCACTAAATCTGTTAGGTTCACTTTATTGCTAGCAATGGCCCAAGCCGCAGCCAGCTCTTTGGTAGCTTGATTGGCTTGGCCTTGGGTATCAATTAGAGCGCTTATATTGTCAGCAGTGACCGCTTTATTCACTGACTGGAGAATGAAGTCATCCGCAGCCTGAATCAAGGCATCGCCGCCCAATTGCGCTACCAAAGGGTACTGCTGTAAGGTGTTGCTGAATTTGGTGGTTAATTGATGGTGGATATTGGGCTGCAGCTGATCAAAGTCTATATGGCTGACCAAAGCGGCACCGTCATTGGCATCATAAGCTTTTTTTAGCTGATAAGCAGTGTAGTAGGGCGATCCGGCAAACATTGCCATCCCCACAATGAGCAAAGTAACTAAGAAGAATTTTAATGATTTCATAAAGTGAAGCCGTCAACTGTGCCAAATTATAAGGATAATGCAGTGATTTTAGCATAACCGCTTGATAATTGAGGTGTCTGTCACCATTAAACAGGCAAAGTATTATTTAATTTTTTGATTTATTTAAATCCTTTGTGGGTTATAACGAATTTAATGCCAATGGTTACCGTGAATGATTATGTTTCACGTGAAACCTAATGGGCATATTGATAGGAGCCTCCATGAGTAAGCGAGATTTTTACGAAGTTTTAGGCGTTGATAGAAACGCAGATGAGCGTGAGATTAAAAAGGCCTACCGCAAGCTGGCTATGAAGTACCACCCTGACCGTAACCCTGATGAGCCAGAGGCTGAAGAGAAGTTCAAAGAAGCCTCAATGGCTTATGAAGTGTTAAATGATAAAGACAAACGTGCTGCTTATGATCGTATGGGGCACGCAGCGTTTGAGAATGGTATGGGCGGCGGTGGCTTCGGCGGTGCTGGTGCCGGTAACTTCCAAGACATCTTTGGCGATATCTTCGGTAACTTCGGTGATATCTTTGGTCAGTCTCGTGGTGGCGGTCGTCAACGTCGTGGTTCAGATTTACGCTACGTCATTGAGCTTACCTTAGAAGAGGCGGTACGTGGCTGCAAAAAAGAGATTAGCTTTACCGCTCCTGCTCCTTGTGAAACTTGTGATGGTAAAGGCGCCAAAAATGCTTCTGATATTCAAACCTGTAGCACCTGTGGTGGTCATGGCCAAGTGCGTATGCAGCAAGGCTTCTTTGCGGTACAGCAAACTTGTCCAAACTGTGGCGGCACAGGTCAAGAGATCAAGAATCCTTGTAATGACTGTCATGGTAGCGGCGTAAAAGACAAGTCACGTACCTTAGAAGTTTCTATCCCAGCTGGGGTGGATGATGGCGACAGAGTGCGCTTAGCAGGGGAAGGTGAAGCTGGCGGGGCAGGTGTTGAAAGTGGCGACCTATACGTTGAAGTTCGCGTCAAAGAGCACCCCGTGTTTAAGCGTCAAGGCGCGGATCTGTATATGGATGTACCGGTTAGTATCACCGATGCAGCCTTAGGTAAAGAAGTAGAAATCCCAACTTTAGAGGGTAAAGTAAAAGTTAAGGTAGCAGAGGGTACCCAAAGCGGCAAGCTGCTACGTGTCCGTGGTAAAGGGGTGACTCCAGTTCGCACTACCATGAAAGGTGACCTGATCTGCCGCATCATGGTAGAGACGCCAGTGAACTTAACCCGAGAACAAAAAGACCTATTGCGTCAGTTCCAAGACACGCTAGACGGCGACAGTAAGCACCACCAGTCGCCAAAGAAAAAGTCTTTTTTTGAAAAGTTAGGCGATTTATTTGACTAATAATAAGGACAAATTAGCAGGGTCAATTCTCCTCTATTTTTTCTCTTTATATCTCTATTTTTTCTCTTTATATATAGTTAAGTCAGATTGATTGTCAGCCTCTCGATTCATCAGATTCGGGAGGTTTTTTATGCAAAAAATAAATTTATGTTGCTATAAAGCAGATTTCAAGATTAACAAATTCAGCGTACTTAGCAATCATGCTATTATTATTCATCTCATGAATTTGGTTATCATAAATAGCACTTAACTCATAACTAAGGAAAATAAAAAATGACAGACTCAAGCTTAGCTCCTATTAAAGTAGGCATTATTGGTGCTGGTGGGCGTATGGGACGGATGTTGATTGAAGCGGTCGCTCAAAATCCGCAGACTCAGTTAGCCGCTGCTATTGAGCGTAGTGGCTCTAGCCTTGTGGGTGTCGATGCCGGCGAACTGGTGGGCTTAGATAAAAATGGCGTGACATTGAGTGATAACCTAGAAGCTGACATTAGCAAAATTGATGTGTTGATTGACTTTAGCTTGCCAGACTCTACTGAAAAAAACGTACAGCTGTGTGCTCAGCATAAGGTGGCTATGGTTATCGGTACCACAGGGCTGAGTGATGCTCAGCAGCAAGCTTTAGACAAGGCTTGTGAGCAAATCCCAGTGGTTTATGCGGGCAATTACTCAACTGGGGTTAATGTGTCCTTAAAACTGATCGAAATGGCGGCCAAAGCCTTTGGTGATACCGCAGATATCGAAGTGATTGAAGCTCACCATAAGCACAAAGTCGATGCGCCTTCAGGGACAGCATTTATGATGGCCAACGCTGCCGCAGAAGCCCGTGGTCAGAACCTAAAAGAGGTGGCTATTTATGGCCGTGAAGGACACACAGGTGAGCGCAAACCAGGTACTATTGGTATTCACGCTATCCGTGGCGGTGAAATTATTGGTGATCACAGTGTGATGTTGATTGCAGATGGTGAGATGGTGGAGATTAAGCACCATGCTCGTGAGCGTATGACGTTTGCCGCAGGGGCAGTACGTGCTTCAACTTGGATTGTCAGCCAACCAGCAGGGCGTTATGATATGCAAGATGTACTGGGCTTGAAGTAGTCAAAATCTGCCAAAAACAACCCCCTTTGGCCAGATGGTCAAAGGGGGTTGTTTTTAAGGTTCGCTTGATAAGGTCTGTTTGATAAAGTTATCGATACGACAAATTAAGCTTTTGATTTCTCAAGTTTTTTGTCACGGGCTTTTAGATACTTGCGTACCTTTTCACGAGCTCGGGTTTGTTTTAGGCTTGATAGATAATCCACAAAGAGAACCCCGTTTAAATGGTCCATCTCGTGTTGAATGCACACGGCCAGTAAGCCTTCTGCAATTTCTTCAAAGGCATTGCCCTCACCATCTAAAGCTTCGATTTTTACTTTAACAGGACGCTCTACTGAATCATAGACATCGGGCACAGACAAGCAGCCCTCTTCATACGGCTTCTTATCTTCGACCAAAGGGGTAATCTTGGGGTTAATAAACACCCGTGGCGAGTCGTTGTTTTCAGATAAATCCATGACGATAAGCTGAATATGACGGTCAACCTGAGTGGCGGCCAGTCCAATACCTTTGGCATCGTACATGGTCTCAATCATATCTGCGATAAGCTGTTTGATATCGGCATCAACGGTTTTGACCGGTTCAGCAATGGTACGTAGACGAGGGTCTGGATAACTCAAAATAGGTAATATGGCCATAGGGAATCACATAGGTATCAATTAAAATTAAATTAGGATATTAAGCTATTATACCTAACTAAATGAGGGGTGAAGAGATAAATATCAAGAGGTTAAGGCCAAAAAAAACGGACTTATCACTAAGTCCGCCAAGGTAAAACTAGGCATAACGCCTCGAATACATTCTATATCTAGCTAACTATTAATAGCTGTACTTCTAATAGCTATACTTTTCTTAATAGCTCTGTCTTTATCAAGCTTAAGAAGTCTTGCTAATAATAAGCTCATAGATGAATAATAAAATAATAGCGCCAATGACTGAGAAGGCTAGGCTGATAAAGTTACCATCACTAGTTACCCCAATCGCACTAGCGATAAAGCCGCCTACGAAAGCACCAGCAATACCTAAAACAATGGTCATAATCCAACCCATCGCATCATTACCTGGCTTGATAGCTCGTGCTAGTAGACCTGCAACTAATCCAATAATAATTGTCCAAATCATGATTTACCTTCCTTAATTTATTTTGTCTTAAAGATTTTGTAACTTGGATTGTAGTCAATATTAGCCAGCACTGGTAAGGCGGAATTGTTAACCATGTACTAGCTCTGTGATAATAGCAAGCAAATTGAAAAGAAGTAGCCCTGTTTGGTTAACTGATTGTAAAACTTATATAAGCTTTTGTTGAAATTTATGTTTTAAGGCTCAAGCTTTTAAAGCTTAAGTTTTGCCAAATTAATAGGCAGCAGCACATAAAAATCCCCTTACTCTAAAGTAGAGCAAGGGGACAACGATGTCGCTTTAACTATATATGTCGCTTAAACCATATACGCTTAAACCCCATTAATAGCATTAAAAGCCATTAATAGTATTAAAAGCCATTAGTTTGACGCAGCTTGCAAGGCTGCTATTAAGCGTTGATGAATGCCTTCAAAGCCGCCATTTGACATGATAATCACCGCGTCTTCTGTGCCGGCTTGACCCAGCTGAGACACTAGGTGATCAATGATTGCTTGCGTGTCATTCATCACCGACTGTTTGTTGCTGATATTGGTGGCATTTGCCACAGCTTCAGTCAGCCCCCACTCTAGGCCTGCTGGCTCATACCAGATAACTTCATCCGCCAGCTGCGCAGAGGCAGCTAAGCTGTCTTTGTGAACCCCCAGCTTCATAGTATTACTA
>JAHHUJ010000170.1 GCA_020024075.1 Psychrobacter sp. | reverse complement strand
CTGCTGGGCTAAAGCCTCAGCCTACAACACAACTTGCCTTCAAAATGATTTTGTAGGTTGGGTGAAGCTAGCGACACCCAACGATTTAAATATTAAGCCCTGTTGGGTCTCGTACCTCGACACCAACCTACTGTAAGCTAATAAGCCGTAGGGTGCGTCTCACGCACCAACCAAACTTTAAAATTAAATCGGTGCGCGGGACGCACCCTACCAAAATAAAAACGGCATCAAAACTTAAAAATTAACAGTTAAACAAACCCAAAAAAACGAAAGGTGAAAAAGGTAAAATCATGACATACTCAATCTTTTGCCAAACTCCAAATGATCAGCTCAAAGAGCCGATGTTCTTTGGTCAGCCGGTAAACGTGGCACGTTACGACCAACAGAAGCATCCTATCTTTGAACAGCTTATCGAAAAGCAGTTGTCATTTTTCTGGCGTCCAGAAGAGGTTGATGTCTCAAAAGACCGTATCGATTACAGCAATTTATCGAGCCATGAACAACACATCTTTATCAGTAACCTAAAGTATCAAACCTTGCTTGATTCGATTCAAGGCCGTAGTCCAAACGTTGTATTATTGCCACTGGTGTCTATCCCTGAGCTAGAAACATGGATTGAGACATGGTCATTCTCAGAGACCATTCACTCACGTAGTTACACCCATATTATCCGTAACATCGTCAACGACCCCGGCGTGGTATTTGACGATATTATGGAGAACGAGCACATTCTACAACGTGCTTCAGACATTGCTTTTTACTATGATGACTTATATCAGCATTCACAGCTATACAGCTTATTGGGTGCAGGCACTCATACGGTCAATGGCGAAGAGAGGTATGTTGACTTAAGAAAACTAAAAAAACAGCTATATCTATGCCTGATGGCAGTTAACGTCTTAGAAGCCATTCGCTTCTATGTGTCATTCGCTTGTTCGTTCGCCTTCGCTGAGCGTAAGCTAATGGAAGGTAACGCCAAGATTATTAAACTAATTGCCCGTGATGAAGCGCTACACCTAACCAGTACCCAGCACATGATCAATATCTTAGCCTCAGGAAAAGATGATCCAGAAATGGCTGAGATTGCCCAAGAGTGCTACGAAGAGAGTATCGACATCTTCCGTAAAGCGGCTGAGCAAGAGAAGGAATGGGCCGGCTATCTATTCAAAGATGGTTCTATGATTGGCCTGAACAAAGACATCTTGTGTCAGTATGTTGAGTACATTACCAACTTACGTATGGAAGCTGTGGGTCTACCTAGTATCTTCCCACAGTCTAAGAGCAACCCTATTCCTTGGATCAATACTTGGCTGTCATCTGACAACGTACAAGTTGCCCCGCAAGAGACAGAGATCAGCTCCTACTTAGTAGGTCAGATTGATTCTGATTTATCAGACAGTGACTTTGATGATTTCGAACTGTAATTTGTGACAGTAATTATTAGCTTGTCAGGGCCATCAGCACGGCATGCTTCATAACTTTCAAAATTAGCGTGCCGTTGTTATAAGAATAACCGCACGCTTTTTGCCTTATTAATTTCATCTAAACTAAGAAGTATTTTCTATATAATGAACCAATCTTGAGACTGGTTCGTCGATAAATAAACCATTACTAAGTGACTTCACACTATGACTTGGGTATTTACCTCAAAGACTCGCTTTTATCTTCATGACGATGAAACCTTATTAGATGGTCTGCTACGCACCGGGCATGATGTCAACTTCCAATGCCGAGAAGGATATTGTGGCAGCTGCCGCCTAAAATTAACGGCCTCCTCTTATCCGATTACCTATGCTAAGCCGCCTTTAGCCATGATTGAACAAGGAGAAATCCTCGCCTGCTGCTGTCAAGTAAAAGGCATGATTCATCTAAAAGAAGTTAAATAATCGCTTGGCAATATACTCTATAAAATCATAAACCATAAACCATAAACCATAAACCATAAAAAGTCTGCACCATGGCAGACTTTTTGTACTTATAGAGTCACTTTTATATCATTATAACTTCAGAACATAGCTTCAAGAATTATTGTGGTAAGGGAGCTACTTTTGGTCTTGCCCCATTCTCAAACAATTCAATTAAATCTTCTCTAAGCTGAGCACGTTGCTCATCTGTCATAGGTGGGCCACTTTCAGGCTCTAATAACAGCTCTGGATCTGCTGGCATCTCCATAGGTGCTACCACATCTGTTTGGGTAGGACGCTCAGCCAACACAATCTGAATGTTCATATTCTTCGAGCCACGCACCACTTGCACCTCCAATACACTGTTAGGCATTTTGCGAGCCACATGCTGAATTAGTGTATTAGAATCAGTCATCTCTACCCCATCGATAGACAGAATCACATCACCAACCTTGAGTCCGCTTTTAGCAGCAGGGCTACCTGGGATAATGTTACGCACCACAACTCCTGTGGTAGTTTCAATCTGTGAAGGATCACGCAGCTGAGACAACACTTCGATACCTAGCCAGCCACGGCTGACTTTACCATCTTTGATAATGGCGTTCATCACCTGCTCAACCAAAGCAGTTGGGATAGCGAAGCCAATCCCCATTGAGCCGCCTGAGCGAGAGAAGATTAAGGTATTAATTCCCACCAGCTCGCCTCGAGCATCTACTAAAGCACCACCCGAGTTACCGGGGTTAATCGCCGCATCAGTCTGGATAAAGTCTTCAAAAGTATTGACCCCAAGACCAGTGCGCCCAGTAGCCGAGATAATACCTTGAGTAACGGTCTGCCCCACACCGAAAGGGTTACCAATGGCCAATGCCACATCCCCTACTCTAATAGGAGTTTCTCTAAATGCTAAAGGCTCTAAGCCCGTCATATCGACTTTAATAACTGCCAAATCACTGTCAGGATCGGTACCCACAACTTTGGCCACAGCCTTACGACCATCGTTAAGTGCCACAACGATTTCATCCGCTTTGGTAATTACATGAGCATTGGTTACAATATAGCCATCGTTTGAGACGATAACCCCTGAGCCCAAGTTAGTTTCTTGACCCGCATGAGGATCTTGTCCATGGAACTCATAGAAGCGGCGCAAGATAGGATCATTCATATAAGGGTTTTGAATGGTCTGCGTGGTATAGATATTAACCACCGAGCGTGATGCCTTCGCAACCGCATCATGATATGACACAATAGGCTCAGGCTTATCAGAGTCTCTACCAGTGTTCAATGGAATGGAGCTGGTCTCACTACGTGGAGGCTCCCAAGCTGGTTGTTGACTGGTTTTTTGGTCGATATAAACCCAGATAAAAGCTGCTAATACAGCAATTAATAATAACCAGGGTAAAATCTTCCAGATAACACTGGTTTTTGATGATGAAGACATGTCACTCCTCGATGTCAAAGCGTGCAAATGGCACGAACACCAGACCTCAAATACATTTTAGATGACTTTAGCTTAGATAACTTTAGCGACAGCTAGCATTTTTCGTTTTAAGGTGATGGTGGATATTTAGATAGGTTAATAAATTAAGAATCGCTTAAAATGGTATTAGTTTAACATTTGTTAGCCAATTACTGGCACACCCCTTTCTATTTTTAAGCGCTATATTGTTCAATTCATTTTACTTACAGCCTACTAAGCCCACTTTAAACGGCTTATTTTATAAAATAATTCTAAGTTAAGTCCTTTATTATTTGATAGAAAATTTATTAACCGGTATTTCTCAACATAGTATTTCTAGTTAAGGAGTTTGTAATGACCGAACTAAGCCCAATAGCCCTCGAGCAGTGGTGCAATGATTATTTAGAAGCCAAAGAATTTAAAGACTACTGCCCCAATGGATTACAAGTCGATGCCGATACTCCGATAAAGAAGATTATTACTGGCGTTACCGCTACCCAAAATCTTATTGAGGCTGCTATCGAGCAAAACGCTGATGCTCTATTGGTGCATCATGGCTACTTTTGGAAAGGAGAGCCTGAGCCATTAACTGGCATAAAAGGCAAACGTATTCGCAGCCTATTCCAAAACAATATCTCTTTATTAGCCTACCACCTACCTCTAGATGCTCATCCAGTCATTGGTAATAATGCGGTATTAGCCAATCTTTTAGAGCTGCAAATTACAGGTGCGTTATACCCAGATGAAAAGCGCCCCGTAGGCAATATCGCTCAGTGTGAGCCAATCTCCATTGAGAACTTTATAAATAAAGTTAACCAAAAGCTACAGAGAATCCCCACGCATATTAGTGCTGGTAACTCAGTCATTTCAAAAGTAGGAATCTGTACTGGCGGAGCCCAAGACATGATTGAACAAGCTGCCAATATGGGCTGTCAATTGTATATCTCTGGAGAAATTTCAGAGCGTACCACGCACTCAGCCCGAGAGCTAGGAATTGATTATCTGGCCTGTGGTCATCATGCTACAGAGATGGGCGGTATCCAAGCACTTGGAGAAGTGATAGAAAGCACTTTAGGGGTGCAAGTTAGCTTTGTTGATGACCCAAACCCTGCTTAGTTACCCGTTTAGTTACCTACTTAGTTACCCGTTTAGTTAAAAATAATATGGCTAGGTTCTTGTAGCTATATTAACAAATTAAAATGAGATGATTAAAATTATAATATATACCCTAAGCCTAATTTTTAGTATAATTGTCTCCTTTATTTCTAAATGCGGTCTCCTCATTAGATCAACAATTGTTGGTAATTTTTGGTTTTTTATCAATAAATGACGATTTAATGTTGAATTTAGCTCTTAATAGCACCATATAATTAAGATAAGACCGCCAAATTTAACAAACTATCGCAAGTGCGGATTTTTACTGCTTAAATAAACTTAAACCAAAACACTTAGATTCTAACAGTACTTTTTATATACAGTAATTATTTTATATAAAGTACTTATCACGAAACATAAGGGTTAAGCTAAGGTTTATTTAAGCAAGCAAGTGATTATTGATGACCAGTACTGCTCATAAGTTAAGTTATACTTATT
>JAHHUJ010000017.1 GCA_020024075.1 Psychrobacter sp. | reverse complement strand
AGGGATTGTCTACTTCCTTACTGCATGACTCTTGGCTAGCTGGTCCGTCTTGTTTATTACAGTCCTGTGTAAAGTCACCCGCTTGCTCAGCAGAACGTAGCTCGGCAACAATAAGGTTAAATAACTGCTGTAGCTTTAATGCTTGGCTTAGTCCCTGCTCATTTTTAGTAATCTCAATATCACCATAAGCGATAACCTTATCAGTTTGATTTTCAAAGATTAACTCACCGATTTGTAGGCTTTGATGATCGTTCTCATAGGGTTTAAAAGCAAATGGTGCAGCTTTTAACGCTTGTTGTTCGGTACTGTTGTCAGTAGATTGCGTCATAGCAACTCACTCCTTTAGCTTATATATCATTGATGCTTATTTTTATCATGAATTAGCTTGTTATCAAAGCATTACTTCGCTTTGCTCATCCCTATTGACTGACTCACAAGATTTCACTTCCAGTCTTTATTTTGTCAAAAAATTATCGACAAACCAGCGTAAGATCTCAATTAATATCAAATACCACAGTGGCTCATCCTGAGACTCCTGTGTTTGTGCCTCTCTATCGCTAATATCCCCTACTTTGACTGGTAAAGGCATTGCTATCGACTTTGCTGTAGCAGAAATGTTAGGAAAAACATCAATATTAGAGCGTAGTGCTAGCTCATCAACACTAATTATCTCAATCTGCTGTGTGTCATCGTTTGGCGCATAGTAGACACCGGCCTGACCTGTGGCAGGGATATAGACTGCTTTAAAAAGGTGGGTCGGTATTAACACACGGTTATTTAATTGGGTTAACCTTTTGCCACTAAATACCGCTCCGGTAATGACATAAACTTCACCATGCTTTTTGGTTAAATAACGGGTGACCGATTCAATATTTCGCCATAGATAGCGGTTATTTTCTGGACTCTGAGGAATAATATTGGCCAAGCTAAAGCTGTCATATTGTTGATTAAGGTTAGCCATGTCGGCATTAGGGGCTAAGTGCCCTCGGTCATAGCCTGATCCTTTATAATCAGAAAGCTGAGCTCGCATGGCACTCGGCAACCGACTTTCACTATGGAAGCTGTCCTCACGGGGCAAGTTATCAGCTTGATACAGTCGCTCACGGGTCAAGTGCTCCGCTGACCATAAGGGGGTTCTTGACAGGCCTGAATATAAAGTAGCAAATCCATTAAAGCATAAAGGCACACTTTTATTCAGTATTTTTTGATTTAAGTAATCCGGCGCCTGAGCTTGATAAAAGTTCTGACCACAATCTTTAAAATCTGTGGCCCAAGCGGATACTGAAAACATCAAACTCAGAACTATTACCAACTTGGCGATAACTTGTATCGACAATTGAGACAGAGATACTCCTCTTAGCTCTACTTTTAGGGCAGCCGTATCAAAAACCTCCCCTTCTGGCCACTGGTTTATCTGTTGTTGGCCTATATTGTTTACCACTTTTATCGCCTCTAGTTAACCTAACCGAATCCTACTATTTTATGAGAACCATTTGATGGTAACCACTGCCTACCGGTTACCACTTTTTTAAAAGTAGGCTATGCTAACAACCGACGTAGGCACTGTAAAGTTTTTAACCACATTAAGCGTCAGTATATGACGTCTAGCATGGTCATGGCGGGTAAGTTTGAAATTAACCCTATCAAAGATGACAATTGTATTGTGTTTAGGTATACTATAGGGCTTCAAAATGGTGAAGTGGCTGAGTGGTCGAAAGCGCACGCCTGGAAAGTGTGTATACGTTAATAGCGTATCGAGGGTTCGAATCCCTCCTTCACCGCCATTATTTTATCTCCTGTTCTTCTTTCTTTTTATCCCTTTTCTTTTTATCTCCTTTCTTACTAAATCCTTGTCTCCTCCTATCTGCCTGAGGTAATGGCAAAATAGTTTGTAGTATTTAATTTTAGTGCTATTTAATGTTAATACTATTTAGACTTAACGGCATTTAATGTCTTGGTTTAACAGTGCGTTGACCTTGATACGTTTTAGTTAAACTCTTATATTATAGTTAAACTCTTTTTAGTTAAACTCTACAGTCACCCTGTTTTTCCTGCAATTTATTTCCTTAATGCTTGCAACCTGTTTACTATAGCTATACTGTTATTACTCTTAATCTAGCCATTAGTCTAGCCATATAAAAAGGATTTTTTTATGCCCGTTAATAAGACAGTTGCCACCTTAAAGCACGCTCTCATTCCCAATAAACTAAATCATGCCGGCTATCTAGCCGTCGCTAAAACTCGCGCCAAAGCCTTGCATGCCTTTGCCTTAGTGGTCCCCATTCCTAGACCTCAGCTGTTCATTGGCGACCAATCGTGCTTTGAGCTATGCGATATGATGATTAATGAAGGGGCCACCAAAATCTTAATCGTCACTGACTCCGTTCTAAATCAGTTAGGCATTCCGGATAAAATTACCGACTATCTACAACAAAAAGAGATTGGCTTTCATTTATACGATGGCATTACCCCTGATCCCACTTTCAGCGTGGTTGAGGCTGGAATCAAGCATTCAGTAGACAATAACTGCGATGCCATCTTAGCGTTAGGCGGTGGTTCGGTCATTGATGCGGCAAAAGTCATTGCCATGAGTCAGGCCAGCAAGCGCAAACCTCAAAAATTAATGGGACTACTTAAAGCAAGTAAAATCATGCCGCTATACTGTATCCCAACCACAGCGGGTACAGGCTCCGAAGCCACATTAGGGGCGGTGGTTTCTGATGATAAGACGCATCAAAAATCTCTCTCTATTGACCCAAGAATGGTGCCACTGGCTGCTGCCATTGATCCGGTCATCATGAAAGGTATGCCGCCACATATTACCGCTGATACCGGTATTGATGTTCTAACTCACGCCTTAGAAGCTTGGATGAGTGTAAACGCCAGTAGTGAAACCGACTACTATGCGGCTTCGGCTACCCGCAGTGTATTCCAGTCTTTACCAGTGGCCTACAAAGATGGCGAGAATATAAAAGCCCGAGAAGAGATGGGCATTGCCGCCCATTACGGCGGTATCTCGTTTAACAAAGCCGGCTTAGGATATGTGCACGCTATTGCTCACCAGTTAGGTGCTTTTTATGGTATTCCTCATGGTCGTGCTAATGCCATCGTGCTGCCCCACATCCTTGATGCCAACCGTGACGTATGTAAACACCGACTAGCAACTTTGGCCAAAAAAACAGGCGTGGTAGATAATGTGCAAGCTAAAGCAGATGACGATCAATTGGCAGATTATCTAATTGCTCAAGTTAGAGCCTTAATTGCAGAGACCAATATTAATCGTAGTGTCGCAGGCATCAATGAAGCTGACTTCATAAAAATTGCCAAAGCGGCAGCGATAGAAGTAAGAGACACCTATTCAGTGCCAAAATACTTCACCCAAGCTGAGATTGTCAAAATATTGCACGATATCAAAGACATCAGCGACTCGCTGAACCAAGAACAGATTTGATAAATGGGCTTACTAAGCCTATTGATATAAATAGCCCCTTACCATCTTGATAAGGGGCTATTTTTTATCTGTTCCTATCAGATAGGCTGCAGCAGAGACTTTAAACATTATCCCAATAAGGCTCATCGCCAATCTGCTCAATCAGATAATCAATTAATAACCGGCAGCGCTGCGATAAAAATCTGTTTTTTGGGTATACCGCATACGCATTTAAGGTGGGAAACTGATGGTCTTCCATAATTGGAATAAGCTCCCCCTTTGCCAAGCTTTGGTAAGCAATAAATGTCGGTGTAAGAACAATACCATGTCCTTTAACAGCCATATCCACCAAAAAATTACCATTATTGGCCTTAAATCGTGAGGCCATCTCCACCCTATGTCTTTTTCCTGCTGGGTCTATTACCTCAACCTCACCTTGCTTACCGGTTAACCCATACTGTAAAAAACTATGCTGTTTTAACGCCTCTACACTATCAGGCATACCCGCCTGTTTAATGTATTCAGGACTGGCACAAAGCACCCGCCGAATTACCGTCAGCCGCTTCGCTTGATAAGAGGAATCCTTCAGCTCACCAATACGGATAGCCATCTCATAACCCTCCTCCACCAAGTCAATGTGTCTATCAGAGAAGTCAAGCTCAAAGCATAACTGTGGGTGCTGCTGTGCAAAGTTATGGATAATCTCATCTAAGTGCATTAATCCAAAAGACAACGGGGCGGTCAGTCTCATTTTACCTTCTAGATGAGAAGATAAGCCACTGATTTGCTCATTCAACAAGTCCACTTCACTAAGAATACTACAGGCTTCTTGATAGTATTTCTGCCCCGCTTCTGTCAAAGTCGAATTTCGGGTAGTCCGGCTAATTAATTGGGTATTCAAGCGGGTTTCTAACTCTTTCAAACGCCGGCTTACCGCAGATTTGGCGATGTTCAGCTGGTCAGCAGCATTGGTAATACTCCCGGCATCAACCACTCTGATAAACATCGCCATGTCTTCAAACTGTCCCATAATCCCTCCCTATCTGCCTTTATTGTCATCTAATTGTTCTAATAATAAGAACTATAATTTGCAATTATCGGTGTTTATTGAATTCAAATCAACAATTATAATGGCCTCATTACTTAGCAAGTTTCAACAACACTATTTTATATTTAAGGATTCCATTATGAACACTTCAGTAAACAATGCCAGCGCACTATTAGGTCGTTTTTTATTAGTAGCCATCTTTATCTTTTCAGGTATCGGTAAAATCACTGGTTATGCAGCCACTCAAGGCTATATGGAAGCGATGGGCGTACCTGGCTTCATGTTACCTCTAGTTATTATCTTAGAAGTATTTGGTGGTCTAGCAGTCTTGGTTGGTTTTAAAGCACGTTTGGTAGCTTTCTTAATGGCAGGATTTAGCATCGTTTCAGCTATCATCTTCCACGCTGACTTTGGTGATCAAAACCAAATGATGAACTTCATGAAAAACTTAGCGATGGCAGGTGGCTTCTTGATGATTGTGGCTCATGGTCCAGGCGCTTATTCAATCGATGCGCGTAACGATATCGACGCATAACGATATCAAATAGAGACTACTACCCATTGTCTCTAGGTAGGTAAATAGGTAGATAGATAGGTAAATAGGTAAATAGATAGCATTAAAGCCTTAATTATGGGCTGGGACAGTAAAACCTCCCAGCCTATAAATACGGTTGTCATACAAACACAACTATTTGGCCTTAAGATATAAGAGATATTAAGCCCTCAGTGCAATTAAGGCGCTGCATTGTGTAAGACCGAGTTATCTTGATACTCAGGATGCTTATCAATATAAGACTTAACAAAAGGACAAATGGGTTTAACGCGTAGATTTTTTGCTGCGGCGTCCTCTAAAAGAGACTTCACAAAATAACCAGCAATCCCGCGTCCCCCTAATTCTTTTGGCACTTCAGTATGCAGATAAGCAATGCCAGGTTCACCGCTACTGGTGGTGAAGTACTCATAGTCTTCAAAAGCCACATAGCCATCAACGTGTAGCTCAAAACGACTCGCCTCTTTATTATCAATGAGTTCGTAATTGAGTTGCTCTTTATTTGTCATAGTAATTTTCTCTTATTTTAGTTAACTCACAATGAGCTAACTGATTGGATTTAAAGTTGATTATGAGGATATTGCTAACAATCAATCAACCGTTATCAGCACTACTTGCAATAATAATTATAACCATTATTATGTAGTCGTGTTAAATGTTTGTCCTGACTTATTAAGTTTTTGTTGTTTAGCTTAACAGTCAAATAAGGATAAGTTATGAAAACTATATACCATGCAGCTAATACTCGGGGTGGCTCTCACCATGGCTGGCTAAAAAGTAAACACACTTTTAGCTTTGCTGATTATTATGACCCACAACGTGTCGGCTTCGGCGCTTTACGCGTTATCAATGATGACCATGTTGAGGGTGGGATGGGCTTTGGTGATCACTCTCATGCCAATATGGAAATCATCAGCATTCCATTATCAGGGAAGCTGATGCATGGTGATAGCATGGGCAACCACGGCATCATTAAAAGTGGTGAGATTCAGGTAATGTCGGCAGGAACTGGGGTTACCCATTCTGAGATGAATGCTGACGAGGTCGAGCCGGTTAAATTTTTACAAATTTGGGTGATGCCCAATAAATTGGACGTCACCCCGCGCTATCAACAAGTCAGTCTGATTGATTTATTACAGCGCAACCAATTTAACCAAGTGCTGTCCCCTAATCCTGAAGATTCAGGCGTTTGGATTCATCAAAATGCTTGGTTTAGTGTGGGTGAGTTTGAAAAAGGAGTCACCACCACTTATACCATAAAAGCCCCTTTAAACGGTGCTTACGTCTTTGTTATTTCAGGCTCTGTGGTCATCAATGGTCATAACTTGGCCCCAAGAGATGGACTGGCTATCTCTGAGACCAAAAACTTTACCATGGATGTGATTGATAATGCCCAAGTGTTAGTGATGGATGTGCCTCTTAATAGCTAGCTTCTTGTAATAGTTAACTGCTAGCCCGTACCCCTTAATAAAAATGATAGGTGCTTTATGAAAACTGAAATATTAGATCCCCGTTTGGCAGATGTTGGCGGTATTCCTATCGCTCGCTTGTTACCTAATAAAGGCAAAAAGCCTATTGGCGCTTGGTGCTTTATGGATCATGCTGGTCCTGCCGAGTTTGGCGACGATGAAGACGGTATGCAAGTAGGTAGACACCCGCATATTAACTTGCAAACTTTTAGCTGGATGATTGATGGCGAAGTTCTTCATAAAGACAGCCTAGGGAACGAACAAGTCATTACCAAAAACCAAGTCAACGTGATGACCGCTGGTACCGGGAATGACCAAGGTATTAGCCACACCGAACAAAGTGTGTTCCCTAATAGCGGCGGCTCTGCAGAAGCTTGGCGTGGTATGAATATGGTGCAGTTGTGGATTGCACTACCAACCGATCAAAAGATAGAACGTAACTTCAATCACTACCCTGAGCTGCCAAGCTGGAAACATCAAGGTGCTGAGTATGTGTTAACCACTGGAGAATACACAACCCCTGAGGGAGAAAGCTATAGCGCTCCAACCATTCAATACAGCAAGCTTATTGGCTTGGATGTGCATTTGGTTGAAGACACCGAAGTGTCTTTGGTGCTAGAGCCAGGCTTTGAGTACGGCATTTTGATGGTCGTTGATGGCATTGAATACCAAGGCAAAAAGTACGAGCAAAATCAGTTAATTCGCTTCGATGAAGTTGACCAAAAGACCATCATTAGCGTTAAAGGCACCAAAGGTACCCGCTTTATGCTACTCGGCGGTGAGCCTTTAAATCAAAAAGTACTGCTGTGGTGGAACTTCGTCGCTGACAATAAACAAGACATCGAACAGGCTATTATTGACTGGAACAATCATCACCCTCGTTTTGGTGATGTTGATTCTGAATTAAAAAGATTAGAAGCTCCAGCGCTACCAGAAGGCTTTAAAGGCTAATTATGTAACAACTATTCATTATTAATAGCAATTGTTAAATAATTTTACAAAAAATATATGGCAGTTTAGGTCTGATATTTTATAATTAATTCCCGTTAATTCAATAAAATATTAAGTAAGGCGTAGACCTTAACTGCCTACAGTAGTTCCAAAAAAAGTCTTATTAAACAAGCTTTATAAGGGAGCAACTACTGACAGTAATAACAGCTTAATATTTCAACCCCACCCCTATAAATATCGGAGAATAATTATGTCAAACTTACAAGATTTTCAAAAACTAGCTGAAGCACGTCGTTCAATCTATGCCCTAAACGATCAACTGCCTGTAGATAAAGATCAAGTTGTGGACCTAGTTGAGCATGCTATCTTGCACACCCCTTCTGCTTTTAACTCTCAATCAACTCGTCTAGTAGTTCTATTCGGTGAAGATCACAAAAAACTATGGCAAATCACTGAAGACACTCTACGTAAAATCGTAAATGACGACGAGAAATTTAAAGGTACTGAAGAGAAATTAAATGGCTTCAAAGCCGGTGCAGGTACTGTGCTTTTCTTTGAAGACCAAAACGTTGTAAAAAACTTGCAAGAAAACTTTGCTTT
This sequence comes from Psychrobacter sp., assembly GCA_020024075.1. GTDB lineage: Bacteria > Pseudomonadota > Gammaproteobacteria > Pseudomonadales > Moraxellaceae > Psychrobacter. The sequence goes on along the minus strand of JAHHUJ010000017.1, from coordinate 8,688 downwards.
ATATGCAGACCGCTTCCCAACTTGGGCAGAGCATGCTAGCGCAATGCATCAGTATGTGATCTGGACTGCTTTAACTGGCCTAAACATCGGTGCAAACTTACAGCACTACAACCCAGTAATCGATGAAGAAGTAGCCAAAACTTGGAACATTGACTCTAGCTGGAAACTTATTGCACAGATGGTATTCGGTGGTGTTGAGCAACCAGCAGGCGACAAAGAATTTGCGCCAATCGACAGCCGTTTAAAAGTTTACGGTAAATAATCCAATAAACTAGATCTACTAAATCTAAAAGTCAAACTGGGTCTAAAAACCCTAACTTAGCGATTAAGTCATCATCTGAGCTAGTCGTTAAGAAACGAAAAAGCAGCCCCAATTTTGAGGCTGCTTTTTTTATGAAAATCGCTTTTTATAATGATCACAACAAGACCATATTACTATCGACTTTATTGTTATCTGCTTTTGGCTTGGCGTTTCAGGCCTTGCTTCTGAAAGATATCAATAAAGCGTCCTGAGGTTTGCGGAAAGATATTGGCAAACTTAGCCACCACACCGCGGCTTTGAGGTAGCATAATCTCCATAGGGCGACTGCGTAATGCCTTACCTATTATAGCCTCCACTACTTCATCTACCGTTAAAGTGCGCTTACCGGAGAATGTTAACGCCGCCTGCTCTTTGTCTTTTTGCTGATCAAGCATTGGGGTTTGAACCGCATCAGGGCAGATCGTAGTGACCGCAATACCATACTGAGCCAATTCTATGCCAGCAGCCAATGAATAGGAGCGTACCGCGTACTTACTGGCACTATACAAAGACAGACCTGGGACAGGCGACAATGCGGCCATAGAAGCCACATTGATAATATGGCCTTTGCCCTGTTTGCGCATAGTCTCTATGACACTTTGAGTCCCGTAGATAGTGCCTTTGACATTGATATCGAAGTGGAAGTCCACCTCATCTGGAATGACAATATCTGTCACCCAGTTCTCTTTCAACACGCCCGCCACATTACACATAACGTCGATGGTTGACCACTGGGCCAACACCTTACTTATTAGGCTTTGCCACTGCTCAACACGTCGCACATCGAGCGGATGTAACAGCAACGTGCCACCCTCATCGGCCAACTTATATTCAGCATAATGGATTTTTAAAGCGTCATAATCGATGTCACAAGCACAGACCTGTCTCCCTTGTTCAAGCAAACGCTGACACAAAGCCAGACCAATCCCTGAAGCAGCTCCGGTTACGATATAAGTTTGCGTCACAGCTCACCTCGCTTGCTATTGGTTTCAGCTTTTGGGGTGAATTCTCCGAACTCAAGCTCCCCCATACGGGCAGTAGGTGCGGTGCCTGGGAACAAGTAGTATCCCGCTGACTCAGAGGACAGTGCCATATTAAAAAAGCGCTCATCTTTTGGATAAGGTCCCGCCACGGTTTTTTCTTGAATCATAGACAGATATTGGTCTACCCCAAACTCTAAGGTATTGCCATTCATCACCACCTCAGACTGCGTCAACTCAGCATAACGGGCCAGTCCTTTAATTCTGGAGTGCTGCGGCGCATAAGAGTCCATACTGACCCCATTCTCTGAGGTAACTAGCAGACCTTGATCGGTATGCGCAACAATAGAATGATTACCTTCGGTGTGACCTTTGGTACGCATCAGCGCCACTGAGCCATCCCCTAGCAACACATCCCCATCGAGTAATTCAATACGGCTGTCATCGATACCCTCGATACCATCAGGGCAATACCACTGGTTTTGCCAAGGCAGTAAAGCTTGGGTACTCTCCCACTCCTCTCTCATCACCAGTAATTTGGCGTTGGGAAATATTGCAGATTGTCCTGCTCCCCCGAACCAACGGGTAAGATTCTGGGTGTGTAGGTGATCATAAGTGATGTAATCGACATCTTCCGGCGCCAGTCCTATACTTTTGATAGCGTCCAATACAGTACTGGTTTCTTTGACAATCATTTTTTCGACAGGCTTTGAGAGCATGCCCATGTCTTCTACCATCTGGTAGAAGTAAGGCGTATCTCTTTGATGCTCCCAATCAGAGGGGCTGACCAAAAGCGTCTTCACCCCCTCTTCACTATCAAACTGAATAACAAACAGCTTATTACAAATGTGAATATAAGGAATCGGCAGAGCAAAGGCATTAAGATAGCCATACTTGCTAGGATAAGGAATGCGAATTAACTCAAAAGTTTTATAGAATTTAACTTTTGGATTGGCAAGCATAGTCTTGCGAAAGTCTTCAGCCGCAGCACGCACATCCTCTACCCTATCTAAGGGCTTGGCGGCATCACGGGCCGATTTAAAATGAGAAACTGAGTGAATAATACTCATGATACAATCCTTGTAATCAGTGGGTTATATATATCCTTATATAAAATACTACTTGTGACCAGCTATTAAAAGCCTCAATTAATACTTTAGCAGTTTTTAATAAAGAGTATTGCTAAACTTAAGCCTAGCCAGTCGTGGTTAACCTGCAATTTTAAGTAGCTAATCTTCCAACTCCAAGTAGACAATCTTCAACTTTAGAACGGCACTTCACTTTCCCATGCCATCCAAGTATTCATAGTGGGATGCTTCAGACGCAGCTTATGAGCATGTAAATTCAGTCTTGGTGCCAACTCAAGTGCTTCGCCTTCAGCGTAGATGGGATCACCGATAATAACATGGCCTAAATGCACCATATGTACCCGTAACTGATGACTACGTCCCGTCACTGGATGTAGGGCAACACGGGTGACTGGCTTGCCTTTGCGCAGCTCATGATGCAGCACTTCATAGTGGGTCAAAGCGTGCTTCTTCCACTCAGGATCAACGACATGCTTGGGCTTAATACTCGGCTCATAACGTACTGGAATATTAATCTCACCCTTCTTACCCGGTACCGCAAGCGTGCCTTCGACAATCGCCTGATATTCTTTTTGGGGAATACGCTCGATAAACTGCTTACTAATGTGGGTCTGTGCTGGTTTGTTTTTGGCAAATATCATCAGCCCAGAGGTGTCCATATCTAAGCGATGAATTAGCTTAATCTCTGGATTGGCGCGCTCTAAGCGAGAAAGCAAGCTGACCTTTAAGTCTTTGCCATCAATACTTAACAGACCGGCGGGCTTATCTACCAACAGCAAGTCTTCATCTTCATAGACGGTAACTTCGGTCATAAAGTCTTTGAAAAACTGCTCATCACGCTCAGCTTCTTCAAGGTTTAATTGGTTTACAGTTTCGATCGATATTGCCATAACAGGTCACAAGTTTAAGAATAAAAAGAAATAAGCCTAGTACATTTTTGTCAAATAACAGAGCCTTAATAATAAGGCCTCAAAGTATACCATCAATCCAACTGATACCAATTATTAACCATACTTAACGGGGCAAAGACAAAACTTGATATAATAAATGGTAATATAGTCAGCATAATTCAGGCTAGGCGGCTTTTGGCGATAACTCTACTGTGAAAATAACAGTGAGAATCGGTAATAAGGCAATAAATAACAAAGCTAGCCACTTATGTCTGTGCTTATTTATTCAGATTTTAACACCAATAAAAGGAACAAATTATGTCAGATTTAATTGTTAACTCAACCGACTCAAACTTTGAAAAAGATGTTGCACAGTCTGATGTGCCAGTATTGGTAGACTTTTGGGCAGCTTGGTGTGGTCCTTGTAAAGCCATTGCTCCTGTACTAGAAGAGCTTGCTGAAGACTATAAAGGTAAAGTAAAAGTGGTTAAGGTTGATGTGGATGAAAACCCAGAAACTGCTAGCCGCTTTGGTATCCGTAGTATCCCAACTTTAATGGTATTTAAAGGTGGCGAAAAAGTAGATATGGTTATGGGCCTACAGCCTAAAGCTGATCTAGCTGCCTTACTAGATAAACACCTATAATTAATCAACCCGTCACTTTATTTCATAAAACAGTGACGTTGTTGATAAAACTGATAAAAGAGGCTGTTTATCAGTCACCTAAAAAGCGGTTGTCAGTGACAGCCGCTTTTTTTTGGTTCTAAAAGCAGTAGGCATATATTATATTCCCAACACTAATAATTACCTTAACTTATCATAAACTCTAGTAATACAAATGGTTTATCTTAGCCAAATCGACAAGAAAATATATTTTAAGCTAACAAAACCATTGACATGACGCAGGTAAACACCGTATAGTTTGATTCCTAGAGAATATCTATTGTCAATTTGCGAATCTCAATAAAGAGGCTCCCTATTTCAGGCTGACAGCACCTTTGTTGCGAATTTACGCTTATCTGTACAGAATCATCACTCAATCATTCCTATCTTAATAGCTCTGTTATCATTTGTGTATGAACTGACTGACACACCTATTGAGAATCTATTACTGATGATTTAATGCTAGATATTGACGACCAAAATATCTTTTCTCGCTTTCTAGTTTTACCGTACATCCTATCTGTATCCAATAACCAATTATTATTAACAAATAGGTTTGGCCTTTATTTAGAGATTTATTAAAAATTATCTGCTGGATATGGTCTGTCTTATTGAGTCATCCTAGTCTCAATAATTATAGACATTAACTTACTCCAATCATTTGTAGAACCAATGACTGACTCAGTCTACTACCACAAGTGATCAATCCTATTTAAGCTTAATACAGATACCAAAGCCTTCTTTATCTATATCCACTACTCTGGCTGCTATTGAGCCAGTGGCTTTGGCTAAAAACCTTAAATATAAGCAAAACCAATATAAATACAAGCAGAACCAATAAATAGTAATGCCTCTAAATTTATACTTAATGGAAATTAGATCTTATTGAGCTAAGTAACCACTATTCATGTTTATGACGCACTCTTTTTCCTATCTTGATTTTTCATCATCTCTATCAACGTGTGGCGATATTTTATGATCGCAGACACTTTTACAACCTATTGCATATGCTTAGTTTATATAGGCGTAACGGCAGCTGACTATGACTCAACAACCATCAAACGAAACCTCTATGAACCTCACTGAACTAAAAAAGAACTCCGTTGCTGAACTGCTAAATATTGCCAAAGAAATGGGGCTCGATAACCTTGCGCGTAGTCGCAAACAAGACATCATTTTTGCCATCTTAAAAAAACACGCCAAAAATGGGGAAGCCATTTATGGTGATGGCGTACTAGAAGTACTGCCCGATGGATTCGGTTTCCTTCGCTCCTCAGAAGGCTCTTACTTAGCGGGTCCTGACGATATTTATGTTAGCCCTAGCCAAATTAGACGTTTCAGTCTGAAAACTGGGGACTCAATTGCAGGGACTATCCGCCCGCCAAAAGATTCAGAACGTTATTTTGCCCTACTCAAAGTTGGTGAAATTAACTTTGACACCCCAGATCGCTCACGCCACAAATTAATCTTTGAAAACCTAACCCCGCTGTTCCCTACTGAGCAATTAAAACTTGAAACGGGTAACGGTACTACCGAAGACTTAACCGGCCGTGTTATTGACTTGATTGCTCCCATCGGTAAAGGTCAACGCTCTATTATCGTCGCACCGCCAAAAGCTGGTAAAACGGTCTTATTACAAACCATCGCTCAGTCAATTACCCGCAATAACCCTGAATGCTATCTGATTGTACTGCTTATCGATGAACGCCCAGAAGAGGTGACCGAGATGCAGCGTACCGTACGCGGTGAAGTGGTTGCCTCAACTTTCGATGAGCCGCCACAGCGTCACGTTCAAGTAGCTGAAATGGTAATCGAAAAAGCCAAACGTCTGGTAGAGCATAAACAAGATGTGGTTATTTTACTGGACTCTATCACCCGCCTAGCACGTGCCTACAACACTGTAATTCCATCCTCTGGTAAAGTATTGACCGGTGGTGTGGATGCCAATGCCCTAGCCCAGCCTAAGCGCTTCTTTGGGGCGGCTCGTAATATTGAAGAGGGCGGTAGTTTAACCATTATCTCAACCGCACTGATTGATACTGGTAGTAAAATGGACAGCGTTATCTTTGAAGAATTCAAAGGTACTGGTAACCAAGAGATCACTCTTGAACGTGATTTGGCAGAAAAACGTGTGTTCCCAGCTATTAATATCAAGAAATCAGGGACTCGCCGTGAAGAGCGTCTACTAGATGAGGACACGCTACGTAAGGTTTGGATTTTACGTAAGCTATTACAGCCGATGGATGGGGTGCAAGCCACTGAGTTCTTATTAGAGCGCTTAAAAGAATCGAAGACTAATGATGACTTCTTTGACCAAATGAAGCGTAAATCACAAAACTAGAGCTTAATCAAAAGCGGACTAGGACTAATAGCTTCACAAAAGACTGCCTCTAGTGCACTAAACCCCATAAATGAAGTGACCCCCATAAATTGGACACAATTTATGGGGTATTTTTATGCACCCTTTCTTCATCATTGTCACATCGGTGTAACAAGCGTTACGTATCAGGCGTAAAGGTCAGTCATTTTAATACATTTAAATTGTACAGATGGTCTAATATAGAGATTATATAATTAGTGACTCACCAAAAAATAAGTAACCTCATAATAAGCCAGATCATAAACCAGCTTATATAGGTAAAACTTATAATAGGTAAGCTCGCCTCTCTTAATTTTATTTATCTTTTGACAAGGAAGATACCATGAAACTAACTAAAACTCTTGCTCTAGCAACTATGACCAGCTCTGCCTTATTATTAGCAGGCTGTAACTCAACAGGTGGCTACAGCTCTATGAACAATACTGCTAAAGGGGCTACTGCCGGTGCGGTTGCTGGTGCTTTGATTAAATCTAAAGGCGACAGTAAAGACATCGCTAAAGGTGCTGCAACAGGGGCAGCTATTGGTGGTATTAGTGGTTATGTGATTGATCACACTAACTAATTATATTGACTACTTAATAGTTCATTAAAAAAAGAGCCTGCAATTGCAGGCTCTTTTTTTATGGTTATTATGATTTTGTCCATTACACCTAATTTTGATTATTAACAGTTAGCAAACATTAGACTATCTACTTAAACAACCATTCAAATCTGTCATTAAATGGCCCCAGAGAAGGTGTCGCAGCTACGTATATCACCACTTTCAAGACCACGAGCAAACCAAGTCACACGTTGCTCGCTAGTGCCGTGGGTAAAGTTATCTGGCATAACGGTCCCTTGGGTTAGGCGATCATCACCTATCTGACTGGCCGCATGTAAGGCCTCTTCTATATCACCCTCTTCTAAGAATTGAACCCGCTGCTGGTTACGATTGGCCCAAACCCCAGCATAGCAATCCGCCTGTAACTCTTGACGTACCGAAAGTTGATTGCCTTGAGTTTCACTCAGTTGATGGCGGGCTTCATTCACTTTCTGAGAAGTACCTAGTAAGGTCTGCACATGGTGACCTACTTCATGGGCAATCACATAAGCTTGAGCAAAATCACCGGCCTTGCCGTGGTTTTCGGCATCTCCCAACTCTTGTTGATCACCAGCAATACCTAAATTATTACGCATATCAGCGAAGAATGTGGTATCTAGATAAACCTGTTGGTCGGCTGGACAATAAAAAGGACCCGTGGCTGAGGTAGCGCTACCACAAGCTGAATTAACTTGGCCATTAAATAAAACCAGTTTAGGCTCTCTATAACTACTGCCCATCTCTTGGAATATCTCCTGCCATACAGCTTCAGTATCTGCTAATACCACAGCGACAAACTGAGCGTCACGGCTATTATCATCTAAGGGCTGAGTGCTGGTGCTGTTCCCTGCTGTCATTGACTGACCCGTCTGCAAGGCGGTCATAGGATTAACCCCAAACACCAGCCATAAGATCAGTGCAATAATAATACCTAAGATACCCCCACCAGCGGCCTTACCGCCACTCATACGTACGTTTGAGCTACCACTTCTGTCACGCCATTTCATAGATCTTCGCCTTAATTATTACCTTAACGTCATAGGGATAGTCATAGTCACCCCGATATTTTTGTTTAACTGTCAACTGGTTTATGTGGTTATCTTATAGCTTGGCAGGCTAACCGCATAGAAATTAAATGGGTTACTATCATTGAATAAGCTACTATATTAGCTAAATCGTGTTTTTGAAACAAAATATGTATTTTTTTAATGCACATTTTTATATTAAAAAGTATAATTAGCACATACTGGAGGTTAGACCATTAATTATTGCCTAACCCCCTATATATTTACATTTAGTCACTTTTTACCTAAATTATTTTGTAGCTTTTTACTACTAAATCTATATTATATACAACCATATAGGATTAGAGTTTAATTCACCTGTCAATTTTATAAATAGCTATTTTGTGTATTTATAAGCTTAGCAGTTGAAATAAAATGGTAAACTTGTTCAAAGAGTTTCGTTAAAAATTGTATCTAAATATAATGTTTAACCAAATTTACTTTAACTTGTAATATTAGTGATGTATAATCGCTAACGAATTCTGACGCTACAGAATTATATTTATCTAAAGTTAAATGACAGCAATACTTCCTATTTCTGCGTAACTTTTCATAAATTGTTGTGTCAGTTATATTTCACTTTCTTGGAGAATGTTATGAAACTTAAGCTACTTGCACTTTCAGGCTTAATGGCAGCTACTATGGGCTTAACTGCTTGTGATAGCAACAAAGAAAACGCTGTTGAAGATGTAAACGACGCTCAAGAAGAGCTACAAGACGCAGAAGCACAGCTAGACGACGC